>CAZJJQ010000021.1:0-17828 GCA_964546345.1 uncultured Planctomycetales bacterium | reverse complement strand
CACGGGCGCCGACCCCCTCGTCGGGGCGAGCGACCCGCGCGTGGCGTCCGCCCGGGGCGCGTGGCTCCTCGACGCGGACCCGGATCGCCTGCGCTTCCGTGCCACGGCCCCGGGGGCCACGGTCGCCCTGCGGCCGGGCGCGACGGGCGAGGTCACGCTCGAGAACCGGGGCGACGAGCCGGGGGCCGCCGACCTTACGACGAAGCGGCCCCTCAGGCTGCTCGTCTGGGGCGACTGCCGCGGCGGGGTGGACGTGTTCGAGCGGCTGTGCGACGCGATCCGCACGCGCAGGCCCGACTTCTCCGTCGGCCTCGGCGACCTCGTGGGCATGGCGAGGACGTACCAGTTCGAGATCCTGCGGGACAAGCTCGCGGCCACCGGCGTGCCCGTCTACCTGGTCCCGGGCAACCACGACCTCGACCCCTTCGGGACGCTGCGGCCCTACGCCCGGGTCCTCGGGCCGACCTCGTGGTCGTTCGTCCTCGGCGACCTGGTCTTCTTCGGCGCGGACACCGCGGACGGGACGCTCAAGCCCGACCAGGTCGAGGAGCTCGATCGGGTCGTGCGCGCCGTGCCCGCCCCGCGGCGCACCGTGCTGTTCCTCCACCATCCGATGTGGGCCCCGCCCGACCACGAGGAGAAGCCGCTGCCCGCCGACGACCCGACGACGAAGCGGCTCCGGGACCTCCTCGTCCGCGAGCACGCGACGGTGTTCGCGAGCCACTGGCACGGCTACGACGCGGCGGAGCACGAGGGCGTGCGTCAGACGATCACGGGGGGCGCGGGGTCCCGGCTCGAGTACGACGGGACCTACCACTACGTCTGGGTCGAGATCGACGCGACGGGGATCCGCACCGAGAAGGTGGACCTCGCCACCGCGGGCGAGATCTCCGCGACGCTCGACCGCTGGAAGACCTTCCGAGACGAGGCGTTCTGGGCCGCGGACCGCCTGCCCCTGCGCGTGCTCGCCGCGGTCGCGGCGCTCACCCTCGGCTTCGGGGCGGCGGTCTCGGCGGCGCTGCGGCGGCGCTGCCCGGCCGGAGGGACGACGGGCCCGCGAGGCGCCGCGCCGGCCTCCTGACGCCGACGGCGCACGTTCAGGCGAGGGGACCGCCGTGACCCCCGTCGGACGCCCCGTCCTCGGCGTCGATCCCGGAGAGCAGCGCCTCGAGCTCGGTCCGGAGCAGGAGGCGCTTCTCGAGCAGGTGGCGGACGACGGCGGCCAGGTAGAGCCGCAGCTCGTCGTTCTCCCGTTCGAGCGCCGCGAAGCGCGCATCCATGTCCTCGCGCGCCGACTGGTTGCGGCTGCGCTCCCGGGAGAGCCGGGCCCGTTCCGCCTCGAGGCCCTGCCTCATCTCCTCGAGATCGAGCTGCTGCCCCCAGTCGCCCAGGAAGAGAAAGCGCCCCCAGCCCATGGCAGCCCCTCCGCGCGCGGGGCTCTCCCGCGACCCGGACAGGATACCGCCGCGCGCGACCGTCGGGGGCGCCGGTCAGCCCGTGGAAACGATGCGCGCGCCCGGCGCCCGGCGGGCGAGCAGCGCCTCGCCCCACGCGCGAGGTCGCCCGAACACCGACGTCGAGGCCGCGTCCGCCAGGCAGCAGGTCGGGGCGACCACGGTCACCCCGTGCACCGGGCTCACGCGGGGAGACGCGGTCGCCGGGTCGAGGATGTGGTGGTATCGCCGGCCACTCCACGTGAAGCCGCGCTCGTAGTCGCCGGAGGTCGCGACCGCCTGGTCGGAGACCTCGACCGTGCCCGTGACCCGTTCGGGGTCGTCCGGCGACCGGATGCCGATCCGCCACGGGTCGCCAGTCTCGCCGTGGCCGAGGGCCACGAGGTCGCCGCCTACCTTGACGATGCCGTCCCGGAGGCCGCGGGAGGCGAGCACGGCGGCGGCACGATCCACGGCGTAGCCCTTGGCGATGGCGCCCAGGTCGAGGCCGACGTCGGGGTCCCGGAAGCGGATCACCCCCCCCGCGCCCCCCCCCTCCGCGTCCACGTCCACGGCCCGGAACAGGCGACGGCCGGCCAGGGGGCGGACGAGCGCCTCCTCCGGCGGCACGGTGCGGTGGAGCACGTCCCAGACGTCGATCGCGCGCGCGAGGCACGGGTCGAAGGCGCCGTCGCTCGCCTCGGCCCACCGCAGGGCCTCCTGCACGACCCAGGCGGTCTCGCCGCCCACGGCGACGGGCCCAAGGCCCGCCCGGAGGTTGGCCCTCCCGACCTCGGATCCGTCGTGGAACCGGGTGAGCAGACCCTCGAGGCGCTCGAGCTCGGCGGCGACCGCGTCGATGGCGGCGTGCGCGCGCCGGACGTCGGCGTCCAGCACGGTGACCTCGGCGATCGTCCCCATGGTCAGGAACGTCCGGACGACGCGCTCGCGGCGCTCGCGGCGGGAACGCGGCAGGGTCGCGACGACGAAGGCCCCCACGCCGAGGGTGAGGAGCGCGCGCCGCGTCGGGCGGCCGGTCCGCGGGAGCGGCAGCGCGGGGTCGTGGTCAGGGGTGACCATGGCGGATCTCCTTGGCGGGGCACTCCGTCGTGCACGACGAGCACCCCGAGCCCCCCTCGCGGCCGCGGCGCAGGAGGCCGTGGACCACGAAGAGGAGCGAGCACGCGAGGATGGAGAGGAGGGTGGGCACGGGGTCACGCGGCGGTGAAGAGGCCGCCGAAGCCCATGAAGGCGAGGGACAGGCAGCCCGCGATCACGAGGACGATCGCGGTGCCCTTGGCGAAGTCCGGCACCTCGGCGAGGTCGAGGCGCTCGCGGATCGAGGCCATGAGCAGGAGCGCGATCGTGAGCCCGATGCCGGCGCCGAGGCCGAAGCAGACGCCCTGGAGCAGCGAGTAGCCCCGGCCGGTCTGCATCACGGCGAGGGCCAGGATGGCGCAGTTCGTCGTGATCAGGGGGAGGTAGATGCCGAGCTCGCGGAACAGGGTGGGGCTCGCCTTCTTGATGATCATCTCGACGATCTGCACGAGGCCGGCGATCACGACGATGAACGCGATGATCCGGAGGTAGGGAGCGTCCGCGAGGACGAACCGGTTGAGGAACCAGACGGCGACGGCGGTGAGCACGAGCACGAACGTGTCGGCGGCCCCCATGCGCAGGGCGGTGTCGATCCGACTCGAGACGCCGATGAACGCGCAGATCCCGAGGAAGAGCGTGAGCGTGAAGTTGTTCACGATGGCCGCGAACAGGAGGATCATGAGCGGGTGATCCATCACGCGGCCTCCGTCATGGCGGCCGCGGGGGCGGCCCCCGCCTTGCGCCGCTCGGCCTGCCGACGCTGCCACGCGCGCATCCCGAGGAGCAGGAACGCCAGGGTCAGGAACCCCCCGGGCGGCATCATCATCACGCCCCAGGGCTGGAACCCCTCGGGGAGCACGCGGACGCCGAGCAGCGTGCCGTTGCCGAGGCTCTCGCGGACGACCCCCATCATGAAGAGGGCGATCGTGAAGCCCGTGCCGCTCCCGAGCGCGTCGAGCGCGGCGCGCCCGACGGGGTTCTTGGCGGCGAACGCCTCCTGTCGCGCCAGGATGATGCAGTTCACCACGATCAGCGCGATGAAGGGCCCGAGCGCCGCGTGCACGGTGGGCGAGAGGCCCTCGATGGCCATGTCGGCGACGGTCACGAACGTCGCGATGATCAGGACGAAGGCCGTGATGCGCACCTCGCCCGGGATGCGCTTCTTCCACCAGGCCACGAGCACGCAGGAGAAGACGAGCACGAGCAGGGTCGCGAGCCCCATCGCCACGCAGTTGGCGACCGTGTTCGTGACGGCGAGGGTCGGGCACATCCCGAGCGTCTGCACGAGGACCGGGTTCTCGCGCCACACGCCGCGCAGGAGGTCCTGCCGGGCGGTGGTGCCGGTGGCGGGGCTCATCGGACGGTCTCCTCCCGGTACGCCTGGATGGCCGGCCCGAAGCGGCGCAGGCCCGCGTTCACGATGCCGATCACCGCGCGGCTCGAGATCGTGGCGCCGGTGATCGTGTCCACCTCGTCGGCCGCGTTCGGCGTCGAGTCCACCTTGACCCCCTCGAGGGGCGCGTCCGGGGCGGCCGACCGGTCGCGGAAGCGCGAGGAGAAGGGCACGGTGGCGATCTTGTCCCCGAGACCCGGGGTCTCCTTGTTCTCGAGCACGCGGAGCGCGAGGATCCGCTTCGCCTTCGCGTCCCAGCCGAAGATCAGGCGGATCGTGTCCGCGTAGCCGTTCCCCCGGGCCAGGAGCGCCCAGCCGGCCACCGTCCCGTCGGCCCGGCGGCCGAGCCAGACGCGGTCCTCCTCGGACGCGCCCGGCGGACGCACCTTCACGAGCGCGTCGCCCTTCGCCCAGAGCTCGTCGAAGGGATCGCCGGGCGCGAGCCCGAGCACCTCCCGCACGCCGTCGGCCAGCACCTGCTGCTTGTGCGCGGTGATCGACCCGATCGTGAGCAGGTACGCGACCACGAGGAGCAGGCCCGCCAGGGCGCCGCCGCCGGCGAGCACCCCGACGAGCTTCCACGTCTTGGGCGGAGGCTTCGGGGCCGGGGGGACGGCCGGCGCCGGCACGGGGACGGCGGCGTGGGACTCGCTCACGGCTTCGCCTCCAGGCCCTTGCCCCCGTCGGCCTTGCGCTGCGTGCCGAAGACCCGCGGTTGCGTGGCGCGATCGATGAGCGGCACGAGCGCGTTCAGGATGAGGATGGCGTACATGACGCCCTCCGGCAGCCCGCCGAAGACGCGGATCAGCACCACGAGCGCGCCGATCCCCGCGCCGAAGATCCACGCGCCCCGCGACGTGATCGGGGAGGTGACGGGGTCGGTGGCCATGTAGACGGCCCCGAGGGTCAGCCCGCCGGACCCGAGCATGGTGAGCGCGTCGCCGCAGTGGTACGCACCGTCCGCGGGCAGCACGGCGTGCAGGAGGGTGGAGAGGGCTGCGACCGACGCGAAGATCGCGACCGGCACGCGCCAGGCCAGCAGGCGCAACGCGGCCAGCCAAGCCCCTCCCGCGAGGATCGCGAGGTCGCAGGTCTCGCCGAGCGAGCCGCCGGTGCGACCGACGAACAGGTCGAGGAGGCCCGTGGACCGCCCCTCGAACTTCAGCAGGCCGAGCGGCGTCGCCGAGGTGGTCCCGTCGAGGGGATGCGGCGCCATGAACGGCAGCGCGAGGGTGTCACCCGCGAGGACGAAGAACCCCTGGTGGTGCCGGGCCCACGTCGTGATGACGACGGGGAAGGAGGCCTGGAGGAACGCGCGGCCGAGGAGCGCGGGGTTGAACACGTTCTGCCCGAGCCCGCCGAAGACCATCTTCCCGAGGCCGATGCCGACGACGCCGCCGACGAACGCCATCCACATCGGGAAGCCGGGCGGGAGCGAGAGCCCGAGCAGGAGCCCCGTCAGCACGGCCGACCCGTCGCGCAGCGTCCCCCTGCGGCCGAAGACCCGCTCGGCCGCGCACGCGCCGCCGACGGCGGCGCCCAGGACGAGGAAGGCCGAGATCCCGAACCAGAACGCCGCGGCGCCGACGACGGGCAGGAGGCTCCCGCAGACGGTCCACATGATGCGCGAGGTCGAGAGCGGCGCACGGAGGTGCGGGCTCGCGCTGACGAGGAGGCGAGGCTCGCTCACGGCGTCCCCCCTTGGGCGGCCCGCCGCTTGGCCATGGACCGCCCGACCTGGAAGAGCTGGGAGAGGGGGATCCTCGACGGGCACACGTACGAGCAGCAGCCGCAGAGCATGCAGTCCTTGAGGTGCGCGGCCTCCATGTCCTCGTAGCGGCCCTTCCGGGCCAGCTGGCCCAGGAGGGACGGGTTCAGGTAGACGGGGCACGCGTCGAGGCAGCGCCCGCACCGGATGCAGGCCATGGCCTCGTCGGCGTGCAGGTCGCCCTCGGTGAGGACGACGACGCCGGTCGTGCCCTTGACCAGGGGCACGTCGAGCCGCGCCTGCGCGACGCCCATCATGGGGCCGCCGAAGACGATCTCCCGCGCGTCGTCCGTGAGGCCGCCGCAGAACGCGAGGACGTCGGCGAGCCTCGTGCCGACGGGCACCAGGTAGTTGCCGGGACGCCGCACGCCCCCGCCCGTGACCGTGACGACGCGCTCGACGAGCGGCATCCCGGTCTCGAACACCTCGGCGATCGTCGCGGCCGACGCCACGTTCTGGACGACCACGCCGACGTCGAGGGGCAGCCGCCCCGACGGCACCTCGACGCCGAGGACCGCCTCGATCAGCATCTTCTCGGCGCCCTGGGGGTACTTGACCGTCAACGGGAGGATCGTGACGTCGAGGTCCTTCGGGGCGGCGGCCGTCATGGCCGCGATGGCGTCGGGCTTGTTGCGCTCGATGCCGATCACCGCCTTGCCGACGCCGAGGCAGCGCATCATGATGCGCAGCCCGTGGTGGACCCGGTCGGCCTGCTCCGCCATCAGCCGGTGGTCGGTCGTCAGGTACGGCTCGCACTCGCAGCCGTTGAGCAGGATGCTCTCGATCCGCTTGTCCTTGGGGGGGACGAGCTTGACGTGCGTCGGGAACGCGGCGCCCCCGAGGCCCACGACGCCCGCGTCCTGCACGGCCTGGACGAGCTGCGCGGGCTCCAGGCCGTGCCAGTCGGGCACGCGGCGCTCGCGCGCGACCTGGCTCGAGTGCGGCTCGACGGCCAGACGGACCGTCGTGCACGACGACCCGTCGGGGTGCGGCCACCAGAGGACGTCGGTGACGGTTCCCGTCGCCGACGCGTGAACGGGCGAGGAGACGAAGCCGTCCGCCGTCGCGAGCACGTCGCCGCGCTCGACCCGGTCGCCCTTCTTGACGACGACCCTCGCGGGCTTCCCGGCGTGCTGCCGCACGGGGAGCAGCAGCTCCTCCGGGAACGGCATGCGCCGGATCGGCAGGGCCGCCGTGAGCTCCTTGTGCTCGGGGGGGTGAACCCCGTGGTGGAAGGTCGAGAAGCGGGTGAGGGCGGCGCGGAGCATGGGATCACCGGAACCGGGCGGCCCGGGCGACCCACTTCGCGAGATCCTTCTCCTTCGGATCGAGCGGCGTGCCCGGGTGGATGATCGACACCGGGCACCGCTCGGCCGCGAGGACGAGCTGCTGGTACGTGCCGGCCTTCGCGTCCTTGACGTAGGCCTGCTTCTTCGCGTTGTACGCGAACATGCGCTTGTTGAAGTTCGTGCACTCGTTGCAGGTCGTGCACCGGGTCGACTCGATGAACGCCTCCACGACGAGGGCCTCGTCCTCCTCCGCCTTCGGGGCGGTCGGGGCCGGAGCCGTCGCGACGGCCGGGACCGGCGCGCTCGTCGGGGCCGGAGGCGACGCCTCGACCCGCAGGGGCGCGGGGGGCGCGACCGCCCCGCCCTGCGCGGGGGTGGCCGCGGACGCCTGCCCGTTCGCCGGGGCGCCCCCGACGGGGAGGCCGGCGATCACGGCGGCGAGCGTCGGATCCCCCTTGCCGACCCGCAGGATGCCCTCCGCCATGCGACGGGCGACCACGGCGGGGAGGCGCTCCCTGAGGTCGGCGAGCGCGGCCGCGTGCTCCGCCTGGAGCGCCTGGAGCCTCTTCTCGAACGCGGCCTCGGCCTCGCGGACCGCGGCCTCGCGGGCGCTCGGGGCCGTCTCGAGGCCCGCCAGCTGCTTCAGCTGGCTCCAGTAGGCCTGGCGTTCGTCGGCCAGCCCGACGATCTCCGACGACACGGTCACGCGCACGAGGCGCTTGTCGGCGTCGAGCGCCAG
Organism: uncultured Planctomycetales bacterium; assembly: GCA_964546345.1. GTDB lineage: Bacteria > Planctomycetota > PLA2 > PLA2 > JAEUHO01 > JAYTCP01. Next base: position 10,108 of record CAZJJQ010000021.1, on the reverse strand, counting down.
GATGTAGGGCGTCCGCCCCTTGCGGTCCTCCTTGGAGAGGAGGAGGTGCTCCGCGAAGGGGATCATCGCGTCGTTCCACGCCTCGCGCCCGACGCGCTTGAAGTGCGGGGCGAAGCGGCCCTCGGTCAGGGCCCAGTCGGCGATGGTCAGCGGCAGCACGAGCTTGCCGGGCGTGCCGTCGTCGCCGACGTGCTCGAGCTCGTAGGTGGGCCACCGGTCCTCGACGGCCGGGTTGCCCTCGAGGCTCAGCGCGTCGGCGAACGCCGGCCCCTTCGCCGGGTCGAACACCAGGCAGGGGAAGGCGCGGCTCTCGAGCGCCAGGCGGGAGGCGTGGGGCGACGCGTCGTCCCCGAGCCCGTGCTCGACGGGGCACGGGGTGTAGAGGTTGAAGATCGCGGGGTGCTTCGAGCCGAGGCCCTTGAGCACGCCCGCGAGCAGGTGCGACGGCGACGCCTGGGACGACTGCAGCACGTACGCCCCGCGATGGGCGATGGCGAGCAGCGCGAGCTCCTTGCGCACCTCGGTCTTGCCGTGCTGCGCCGCGCCGAAGGCGGCCATGTCCGAGACCTGCCCCGTGAAGCCGCTGGTGCAGGCCTGGCCGCCGGTGTTCGAGTAGACCTGCGTGTCGAGCACGACGACGCGGATCGGCTTGCCGGACGCGAGGAGGCGCGAGAGGTTCTGGAAGCCGATGTCGAGCATGGCGCCGTCGCCGCCCACCGCGACGATCGGCGGGCAGAGCGCCATCTCCTCGTCGGTGAACCGCGCCCAGTCGAGCAGCGCGAGCTCCTGGTCGTGGACGGCCGGATCGTAGGCGTCCTCGAGGAGGAGCCCGGCCTTGCGGATCGCGGCGAACCCCCGCGCCATCTTGCGCATGGAGCCCTCGAAGAGCCCGATCGCGACGGAGGTCGAGTCCTGGAAGAGGTGGTTCACCCACGGGAAGGGGTACGGGTTGAAGGGGTACGTGCCGCCCCACACCGACGAGCAGCCCGTGCTGTTCGCGATGCCCAGCGCGGCGCGGCCGTGACCGCCCGGGCCGCTCGTGTAGCGCCACTCGAGGTCCTTGAGCGCCTTGACCGTCTCGGCGAGCCGGGCGACCGAGGCCTGCTTCTCCGGCGAGAGGGCGACGGGCACGGCCCCGGGGCCGGCCGACGCGCCCCCCGGGCCCACCGCGCCGAGGTCGGCGTCCGACGCGAGGAGCGTGCGCGCCTTCGCGTCGAGCCGCGCGATGAGGTCGCGCAGGCGCTCGACGTGCTTCGCCACGCGCGGCTCGAGGAGGGCGCGGACCGCCGAGACGACGAGGTGGACGCTCGTCTTCTCCCCGCACCCCATGCACGCGCCGTCCCCCCCCACCATGGAGCGGTAGACCTCCTTGCGCAGCAGGAGGGTCGAGAGGACGCCGATGCCCTCGTTGCGGTCCGGCACGTTCACGTACCGCTCGCGCGTGTCGGGGAGCCGCTCCCACACCTTCCAGTTCCTGCGGAGGTCCGCGACGACGTCGTCGGTCTGCTTCACCGCCACGAGGGCGTGCTCGGGGCACACGGCCACGCAGATGTTGCATCCCTTGCAGGCGGTCGGGTTGATGGTCACGGAGAGCAGGCCGCCCGTGCCCTTCTCGCGCCCCTCGGGCCCCACGAAGAAGGGCTGGGTCCGCGCGATCGGAAAGGTCGCGAGGACGCCGCGGAGGGCCGCGAACTCGGCGTCGAGGAGCGCGCGCTTCTCCGCGTCGGGCGCCGCCTTCGGGGCGAAGGAGGCCCACGCCGCGTCGAGCGTCGTCGCGAAGTCCTTGAACCCCTCGGCCTTGAGCGCCTTGCGGATCTCGGCGCCGAAGGGCTTGGAGAGCGGCGTCAGCCGGTCGAACCGGACCGCGCCCTCGGGCCGGGCCATGGCGGCGCGCAGGACGTCCTCCACCTCGCTGACGAGGCCCGGGATCGCGGCGTCCGGGCATTGGACCCAGCACTGGCCGCACCCGGTGCAGCGCTCGGCGACGAACCGGGGCACCTCCTGCCGGATGCCGGTCATGTCCCGGAACACGCCGGTGGCGGCCGGGATCGCGCTGATCGCGGTGAACGGGTCGGAGAGGACGTCCTGCCCGGCGGCCTGCACGGAGCCCACCTGCTCCCAGAACCGGCCCGGGTCGCCGATGCCCGACGCCACGGGACAGGCCCCGACCATGGACGGCACGGGCGCGGCCGCGCGCCCCCGCTCGACGCCCTCGGGCATGGCGGCCACGTCCACCTCGACGACCTCGTCGAAGCCGCGCCGGATCACCCGCAGGTTGTCCTCGACCACCTTGTCGCCGAGCTTGCCGAACTTCTTCCGGATCTGGGCCCGCAGCCCCTCGAACAGGCGCTGCTCGTCGAGGTCCGCTCGCGCCGCGAGCGGCGTCGCGCGCCAGAACGCCCCCATGAACGCGGCGCCCTGCAGGCGGAACACGAGCTCGGGCTCGGACGCCTCGGCCTTCGCGATCTTGAACCCGTCCACCAGCCACACCCGGATCCCGCGCTCCTTGAGGATGCGGCGCGCGGCCGCCGGGACCGACGCCCAGAAGTCGGCCGGCGTCCCGTCGGCCTGGCAGACGAACACGCCGCCCTTCGCGAGCCCCGCGAGCGGGTCGGCGCGCTGGAACACGCGCGGGTCCGGCGACAGCACGACGTCCACGTGCCTCAGCTCCCCGTTGAGCCGGATGCGCTCCGGGGCGAAGACCGCGAAGAAGGTGGTCGGCTGCCCCTTCTTCTCCGAGCCGTACTTCGGGTTCGCCTTCACGTGCAGGCCGAGCATCTCGTACACGGCGAGCGTCAGGTTCTTGCCCGTGGTGATGGCGCCCCAGCCGCCGACGGAGTGCATCCGCACCGCGAGCGAGCCCACGGGGAGGAGGTTGCACTCCTCCCCCGGCGCGAGCGACAGCTCGCCGACGTGGGGATACGCGTCGAGGAGCTTCTCCTGCCAGAGCTCGAGCTTCGGCAGCCGCGTGCCCTTCCGCACGAAGTCGATCCCGAGGTAGAAGCGCCGGCGCCTCGCCCCGCCCTCGAGCATGTTCTCCACGGCGGCGATCAGGTCGGCGGGCTGGAGGTCGCGGCTGCCGAGCCCGAAGCAGCCCGAGTAGAGGTCGGGCATCTCGCCGGCGGCCAGCGGGGGCAGCGCCGGGTGGGGTGCGCCCGGGGCGCCCTTGCCGCCCTTGACTCGGCCGTTCTCGAGCGCCTGGGACATCGCGGCCCGGATCTCCCGGAGGAGCGGCGCGTCCACGGCGAGAGGCTGGTCCACGCGCTCGAGGACGGCGACCCCCTTCTTGCCCTTCAGCAGGCGGACGACGAGATCGGCGGGGAACGGGCGGAACATCACGAGGTCGAGCACGCCGACCCTGAGCTTGCGGGTGGCACGCAGGTGGTCGGCCACGGCCTCGGCGTTGCTCACCACCGAGCCCTGGCCCGCGATCACCCAGTCGGCGTCGTCGAGGCGATAGCCCATCGCCCGGGCGTACGTGCGGCCCGAGAGGACGCGCAGCTCCTCGAAGGCCCGGTCCGCCAGCTCGGCGACGTGGTCGAACCAGTACGGGCGCTGCGCCGCCACCCCCTGGGCATAGGAGTCCTGGTTCTGGACCACGCCGAGCATCGCGGGGTAGTCGAGGTCGAACATCTCGGGAATGCGACGCCGCCGCGCCCCGAACACGAGCCGCTGGGCGGCGGTCGGGGAGTCGATCGTGTCGGCCGGGTCGCCCAGGTACTCCCGGATCAGCTCCCGCTCGGGGAGCCGCGCCGACTCGATCACGTGGCTCGTCAGGAACCCGTCCTGCGCGCAGATGCCCGGGTTGAGCGCCAGCTCGGCCAGGCGGTGCGCGACGAGGTTGAGGTCCGCCGCCGCCTGCACGTCCTTCGCGAAGAGCTGGAAGAAGCCGGTGTCGTCCACCGCGTGGTAGTCGTCGTGGCCACAGTGCACGTTGAGCGCCTGCTTCGTCATGGCGCGGCAGGCCATGTTCAGCACGTACGTGAGCCTCTTGCCCGCCGCCGCGTACAGCGACTCGTGCATGTAGGCGACGCCCTGGCCGCTCGAGAAGTTCGCCGCCCGCAGGCCCGTCATCGACAGGCCCGCCGTGACCGCCGCCGCCGCGTGCTCGCCCTCGGGCTCGAAGAACAGGAGCTTCCCGCCGTTCACGTTCGTCTTGCCGGCGGCCACGGCGGCGGCCCAGCCCTCCCCCATCTGCGTGGACGGCGTGATCGGGTACGCACCCGCGCCCTCGCCCCCGGCCGTCTCCATCTCGACGATGGCGGCGCTCCCGTCGAGCGCGCACGGGATCCCGGGGTACCTGACCCCGGGCGCGCCGGCCGCGTGCCTCGTGGCCTTCGCGGCGCCCGGGCCGCCGGAGGTCCCCGCCGCGCTCGCGCCGTTCCCGGTCTTCATGATGACCCCGCTCCCTGGAGCACGCCCGCGGGCGGCCCGACGAACTGCTGGGCGCCCTCGCACCACGCGATGGCGCCGGTGGGGCAGCGCCCGACGGCCTTCTCGTTGCGCGCGTCGCTGCGATCGGCGGCGACGACCGCGAGCCCGTCCACGATGGAGACGAGGCCCGGGTCGGCATCGACCGAGCAGATCCCGCATCCGGTGCAGCCGACCCGGCAGAGCGCGGTGACGGACTCTCCCATCATCCGGCTCCTGCACTGCACGAGCAGGTGCCTCGTCTCGGGCAGGATCGTGAAGAGGTCCTTCGGGCACGCCTCCACGCAGTCGCCACAGGCCGTGCACTTCGCGGGATCGACCGCCGGCAGCCCGTGGGCGTTCATCGAGATGGCGCCGAAGGTGCAGGCGACGGCGCAGTCGGAGAGCCCCACGCAGCCCCAGGTGCACCCCTTGCCGCCGCCGCCCACCGCCGACGCCGCGGCGCACGAGGGGAACCCGCGATACGTCGCCTGCTGGATCGCGACGTCGGTCCCGCCCGCGCACAGGAGGCGGGCCACGCGCTTGACCGCGGTGCCCGCGGAGACCCCGAGGTAGGCGGCGATCGACTGGTGCCCGCCGGGGCTCGAGACCGTGCAGGCCACCGGTGCGCTCTTGCCGGTCACCAGTTTCTCGGCGAACGCCCGGCAACCCGCGGAGCCGCACGCGCCGCAGTTGGCGCCGGGCAGCATCCCGACCACGTCGTCGATCCGCGGGTCCTCGTACACCCGGAGCTTGCGGCTCGCCACGGCGATGAGGAGCGCGAACGTCAGCCCGACGCCGCCGAGGATCGCCATCGCGGAGAGCAGCGTGCCCGGGTTCATCCGCGGACGTCCCGGAGGTCCACGGTGCCGAGGAGCCAGGCCGCGAGACGTCCGGCGGGATCGTCGGCGGCGACGGCCGGGCCCCCCGCGGCGGGCGCACCGCCGACGGGCGCGGGCGTCCCGTTCGCCGGGACCTCCGACGGCGCCGGGGCCCGCCCCAACGGTCGCTCCGCGAGCGCGGCGAGCTGACCGAGCTCCTCGGCCTGCTGGGCCGACGACCAGCCGCCGACGGGACTGCGCGTGCCGACGGGGGGGAGACGCCGGACGACGAGGCGTGCCGCGAGCGCGGCTCCCGCGGCCGGATCGTGGACGAAGGTCGCGACGTCGTCGGACGCATCCTCGAACAGGGCCGCCACGGCGGGTCCCTCGGCGCTCGCGAACGCGCGCAGCTCCTCCGTGCCGCCGTTCTGCAGCACGAACGTGCCCGGCGTCACGAGGCGCACCAGGGGCGCGGGCGTCGCCGGACCGCGCACGATCAGCACGACCTTCGCCGCGCCGTCGAGGCCCTCCACGAGGGAGCCGGCGTCCAGATCGGCCCCGGCGACCGACACGACGAGGGGTGGGGCGACCCGGCGCTCGCGCTTCGTCCACGCCCGGGGCGGGAGCCCTTCCAGCAGGCCGCCCTCCGCGTCGGGACGGAAGCGGCCCTGCCGGGCGAGCGCCGCGACGCGCGCCGCCCCGAACGCGCGGCCCAGGCGGGTGAGCGCGGCGTCGATCCCCTCGCGCATGCGCGCCCCGTCCGGCACGCGGACCACGATCTGCTCTGCGGGGGACGCCGTCGCCGCGCTCGACAGCGCGGCGGACGCGCGCTCCAGGGCGTGGAGGGCGCCGACGTCGAGCGCCTCGCCGCGCTCGACGAGCGCCGCGAAGCGACCGAGGTCGATGCGACCGGCCGCGAACGCGCCCAGCGTGGAGGCGGCGCCCGCGGAGGGGCCCCGACGGGCGAGGATCCCCCGGATCTCGTCCGCCGCGCCGGCGAGCGCGGAGTGCCACGTCCGCAGCGCGGGGCCGACGGCCTCGAGGGCGGCGGCGAGGAGGGCGTCGATGGAGGCGCGCGCCGGCGCAACGGACGACGACGGAGCGGGCGCCGTGGCGGCGGGCAGGTCAGACGGCATAGCGGTCGAGCTCCGCGTCGAGCACGCGCAAACGCTCCTCGACGGTGTGCACGGGGAGCGCTCGGGTCTCCTCGTAGCGCGGGGCGTCGGGATTCACGTGGAAGAGGCCCAGCCGGATGCGGCCCGTGTCCTGCGCGAGCCGGCGGGCGCCGTGGAGGTCGCGGGGGTCGTGGACGACGCGGTTCGGGAACGACCGGGCCAGGTCCGCGGCCGGGATCCCGTCGTCGTGCACCAGGACCTCGACCGTGGTGGCGTCCTTCACCGCCTTCTGGAAGATCGTCGGCGTCCACACGGGGCAGCGCTGGAGGATCCGGACGAACGAGAAGCCCTTGTGGTGGTACGCCTTCTTGAGCGTCTCGTAGAGGTGCGACGGCACCCACTCGGCGGTCTGGGCGACGAACGACGCGTTCGTCACCCCGAGCGCGACGGAGAGCGGGTTGAGCGGCGGGAGCCACGAGCCCCTCGGCTGCGTCTTCGTCGCGAACCCCTGGGGCGTCGTGGGCGACGTCTGGTCCTTCGTGAGCCCGTAGATCGCGTTGTCGAGCAGCAGGACCGTGAGGTCCATGTTGTAGCGCGTCGCGTGCAGCCAGTGCCCGGCGCCGATGGAGCAGCAGTCGCCGTCGCCCATCACGACGAACACGTCCAGGTCGGGCCGCTCGAGCTTGACGCCCGTCGCGACGGGGAGCGCGCGGCCGTGGAGGCCGTGGAAGCCGTAGGTCTTCATGTAGTGCGGGAAGCGGCTGCTGCAGCCGATGCCCGACACGAACATCGTGCGCTCGGGCGCGAGATGCTCGTCGGCCAGCAGGCGCTGCACCGAGGAGAGGACCGAGTGGTCGCCGCATCCCGGGCACCAGCGCGCGGTGGCGCTCGCGTAGTCGCCGACCTCGAGAACCCGGTCGGCCTCGGGCGCGCCGCACTCGAGGAGCGAGCCGTCGCAGCCGCTCATGCCGCACCTCCCTTCCCGACGCGGCCTCGGATCGCCGCGAGCACCTGCGCGGGCCGCAGGGGCTCGCCGCGCACCAGGGTCCAGCAATCGACGTCGCACAGCGTCGCCGAGCGCAGGAGGAGCGACAGCTGGCCGCGGCGGCGGTTCTCCTCGGTGACGAACGGATCGCCCGGGTCGTCGCTGTAGTTGATCTCCACGGTCATCACGCGGCGGAACCGGGCGAAGATCTCCCGGAGCCCGGGCTCGAGCGGCGAGAGGAAGCGCAGGTGCGCGGTCGAGACGGCGAGGCCCTCGGCCCGCGCGCGCTCGGCCGCCTCCTCGATGGCTCCCTTGGTGCTCCCCCATCCGACGACGAGGAGGTCGCCCGACGCCGGCCCGATGACGGGCGGAGGCACGAGCGTCTGCTGGAACGCGAGGAGCTTGCGGCTGCGCATCGTGCAGCCCCGCGCGTGGGTGTCCGCGTCGTAGGCCACCTTGCTGCGCTCGTCGTGGGAGAGGCCCGTCACGGTGTGCATGCCGCCCGGGCGCCCGGGCGCGATCCGCTGCGAGAGACCGAGGCGCGGATCCCAGTCGTAGGGCTTGGCGCCGTCGGGCACGGGGCTCTGGTCGGGCGGCTGGGCCATCCACGCGGCGTCGAGCGTGGGCCGGGGCCAGGGCTGCACGCCCGTGGCGAGGTTCGCGTCGGAGAGGACGACCACGACGCACCGGAACGCCTCGGCGATCCGGCGCGCGGTGACCATGACGTGGAAGCACTCCTCGATCGTGGCCGGTGCCACGACCACCTTCGGCGCGTCGCCCGGCTGCCCGTACAGCGTCGCGAGCAGGTCGCTCTGCTCGACCTTCGTCGGCAGCCCCGTGCTCGGCCCGCCGCGCTGCACGTCCACGACGACGAGCGGGGTCTCGGTCATCACCGCGAGGCCCAGGAACTCGGTCTTGAGCGCGAGCCCCGGGCCCGACGTGATCGTGAAGGCCGTCTTGCCGGCGTAGGACGCGCCGATCGCGACGCCCACCGCGGCGATCTCGTCCTCGGCCTGGTGGAGCAGTCCGCCCGCGCGCTCGAACGACTCGGCGAGGAAGTGGGAGACCGAGGTCGCCGGCGTGATCGGGTACATGGCGCACAGGCTCATGCCCGACGCCATGGCGCCCATGCCCAGCGCCTCGTTGCCGTTCGTGACGAGCATCGCGTCCGGCCTCGGCGTCGCGGGCACCGACACGCGGAAGTCGAGGTGCTCTTCGGCCCACGCGAGGCCCGCCTGGAAGAGCCCGACGTTCTTCTCGATGGCGTCCTGCTTGCCGCGGAACTGCTGCGCGATCTGGTCGCGGACCCGCTCGAGGTCGCGGTCGTAGATCCAGCACAGGACCCCCAGCGCGAACATGTTCTTCCCGCGCCGCGCCGTCTCGGCGACCTTCAGCGTCTCCTCCTCGAACGGCACGAACACGATGCGGTAGTGCCGCGACGAGAGCTCCGCGAGGCCCGCGGCCCACTCCCTGCGGACGTCCGCGTCATCGCGGCGCGCCCAGAGGTCGTCGAGCAGGATCACCGCGTCGTCGGCGATCGCGCCCGCGCGATGGCGGCCGAGGAGCACCTGCTCGTTGAACGCGACGACGAGCTGCGCCTCGTCGCCGCCGTTGGTGACCACGTCCACGCCGATGCGGACGCGGATGCCGCTGCCCCCGGGCGGGGTGCGGGCCGGCGGCTGGATCTCGGCGGGGATGATCTCCACCGTCCAGACGCCGTTGCCCATCTTCGCGGAGACCGCCCCGAGGATCTGGCCGCACTTCTGCGCGCCCTCCCCCGAGTCGGAGACCACCTCCACCGAGTGCTCGCGCGCGTGGAGCACGGAGGGCGGCGCGGAGCTCGTGCCGACGAGCGACGGGGTCGGTTCCATGGGACCTCCCGGAGGACGAGGGCGATCCTAGCGATCCCGTTGCGCGCCTCCGCGATCCGGAAGCACCCGTTTTGCACGTCTGGACGCGCAGTCCCGTCGATTTGCATCGCAACCGTCGCACGCCGCGCACGCGCGGCGACGCCGTGCAACGTCCGTGTCGCACGCGGAGGTCGCGACACCCTCAGCGCCCGTCGTGCCCTCCCCGCTTCACCAGCCGGTACGCGCAGCGCGGCCCGCGATCGGCCCACACCTCCTCGAAGGCCGAGGCTCCCGCGAGCGCGTGGACGCCGACCGCGGGATCCCACGCGAACGTGCCCGTGAACGCGCCCGGGCGCCGATCGAGCAGGCCCTCGTTCACGAGGACCAGGTCCACCTCGGCGGCGAGCCACGCGGGCACGTCGGCGTCGGCGACGGCGTCGGGCAGCGCGACGTAGCTCACGCGCCCCTCGACGAGCCAGTCGGGCGGCACCGTGCGCGACGGACGCACGAGGACCCGCGCGCCCGCATGCTCGGGGCGGGACAGGACCTCCGCCGCCGCGAGCGACGATGCGGACACCGGCGATCGCGCCCACGGGTTGCCCGCGAGCACGGCGAGCGCGATGGCCGTGGCGACGAGGAGGCCCGCGAGCGGCCCCGCGGCATTCCCGACGAGGCGGGCCCCGCGCGCGCCCACGCGCGCGAGCAGGCGCCCGAGGGCGAGGCGCACCGCGATCTCGCGCAGCGCGTCGAGCGCGGGCGGCAGCAGGATCGGGAAGATGGGGAACAGCAGCCGTCGGCTCGACACGATGGGCGCGTACCACGCGAACCCCACCCACCACGCGAACGCGGTGAGGAGCGCGAGGGACCGCCAATCCTCTCGGGGACTTCTCGGGGGCGGCGGGGGCAGGGCCGCCGCGCGCGGCGGCG
>CAZJJQ010000020.1:0-18384 GCA_964546345.1 uncultured Planctomycetales bacterium | reverse complement strand
CCACGAGGTGCCCCTCGACGAGGTCGAGGCCCTCGCCGCGGCCTGCCGCCACGACGAGGCCGTGCACCTCCTGCTCCTGCGCAGCATGGCCGCCGGGGCGCGCGTCACGCAGGCGCTTCCCGCCTCGCTCACGAGCCGCGAGGTCCTCGCGCGCGCGCCGCTGCCGGCGGGCGCCGCGGAGGAGCTCGCGGGCCTCGTGGACGCCGTCGAGACCAGCTGGTTCGGCGGGCGACCGGTGGGACGCGAGGGCTACGAGGCGTGTCGGGAGCGGTTCCGCCGGTTCGCCTCTCTCTGCGGCGGCCCGGCGGCGTGACCGAGCCGAACTTCCATCGGCGCGGCGCGCTCGCGCTCGGCGCGGTCGTGGCGCTCTCGATGCTGGCCTTCGTGGGGCTCCGGATCTTCGGCGTGGACGTGCTCGCGCCGCCGAGCCACGGCCCCGGCGGCGCCAGCACCTCGGCCCTGGGTCACCGCGCGTTCCTCGAGACGCTCCGCGCGGTGGGGATCCCGGTGACGGCGAGCCGTCACGACTCCGCACGCCGCGCCGGCACCCGATCCCTGCTCATCGTGGCGGAGCCCGACCTCGTCGAGGGGGACGAGCGGGGCGAGGACCTCCTCGACGGGATGCTGCGCACGGGGGGCACCGTCCTCCTCGTCCTGCCGCGGCGCGCGGGCGCGGAGCACCGGGCGCACGAGGGCTGGATCGACCGGGCGTGGGTCCTCGGCGACGCGGTCGCGGAGCGGGTCCTCGACCGCACGGGCGCCCTGCGGCCCGGTAGCGCCCGCAACCCCCGCCTCGGGCCGCGACAGGATCCGGAGGCGCCCTGGGTCACCCAGGGGCACGGACCGTCCCCGACGCTGCCGGACGCCCGCGTGCTCCGCTCCTCCGTCGTGGAGGAGCCGCTGGTCGAGGCGGGCCGCGACGTGCTGGTCGGCCGCGTGGCGGCGCCGGGCGGGTCGGACACGGAGCTGTGGGTGCTCTCCGATCCGGACCTCATCGCGACGCACGGGCTCGTCCAGGGGGACAACGCCGCCCTGGCCGTGTCCCTCGTGGACTTCCTCCGCGCGGGGCGTCCCGTGGTCGTGGACGAGACCCTGCACGGGCAGGAGCGTCCCCCCGACGTCTGGCGCGAGCTGTTCGCGTGGCCGCTCGTGCTCGTCGTCGTCTCGGCGGGCCTCGCCGCCGTGCTCGGGCTCCTCGCGGGCGTCGGGCGCTTCGGCGCGCCGCCGCCCCCCGCGCCGCCGGTGCCCGCGGGCACGAGGTTCCTGGTCGAGCACACGGCCGACCTGCTCGAGCAGGGCGGCCACGCGGCGGAGGCCCTCGCGCGTTACCTCGACACGACCGTGGCCGAGGTGAGCAAGGGGACCCACGTGCCCGCCGGCCTCCCGGCGAAGGAACGGGAGGAGTGGCTGGTGCGGATCGAGGCGGTGCGCGGGACCGGGCCCCGCCTCGCCGCGCTCCGCGAGGACGTGCGCGCCGCCGGCCGGGGCCGGGACGCGCGCCGCGTGGTCGAGGTCGCCCGGTCGGTGCGCCGTTGGCGAGAGGAGATGATCGATGGACCTGCCGGGCATCCGTGATCTGGCGCTCCGCCTGCGCGAGCAGGTGGGGCGCGTCGTCCTCGGGCAGCAGCAGGTCGTGGACCTGATGCTCGTGGCCCTGCTCTCGGAGGGCCACGTGCTCCTCGAGGGCGTGCCCGGGACGGCCAAGACGCTGCTCGCGCGCGCGTTCGCCGCCTGCCTGTCGCTGCGGTTCGGCCGCATCCAGTTCACGCCCGACCTCATGCCGAGCGACGTGACGGGCACCAACCTCTTCGACTTCCGCACGAACGAGTTCCATCTCGTGAAGGGCCCGATCTTCACCGAGGTGCTCCTCGCCGACGAGATCAACCGCACGCCTCCGAAGACCCAGGCCGCCCTGCTCCAGGCCATGCAGGAGCGCACCGTCACCATCGACGGGACGACGCACCCCCTGGGCTCGGGCTTCCTCGTGGTGGCGACGCAGAACCCCATCGAGCAGGAGGGCACCTATCCCCTCCCCGAGGCGCAGCTCGACCGGTTCCTCTTCAAGATCCTGGTGGGCTACCCCTCCCGCGACGAGGAACGCGCCCTGGTGAAGGTCCACGGGCACCGCACCGCGATGCCGTCCTTCGAGACGCTGGGCTTCCAGCCCCTCGCCGACCTGGAGACCCTGGTCGCCGCGCGACACGCGGTGTCCGAGATCCGGCTCTCGGACGAGCTCGTGGACTACGTCGTGGACCTGGTCCGGGCGACCCGCGGGCGTCCCGCGCTCCTCTGCGGCGCCTCGCCGCGCGCCGCCAACATGCTGGCCGTCGCGAGCCGCGCCCTCGCCGTGCTGCGCGGCCGCGACTTCGTGATCCCCGACGACGTGAAGGCCCTCGCGGTGCCGGCGCTGCGCCACCGCGTGGTGCTCGCCCCCGGCGCCGAGATCGAGGGGCTGACGGCGGAGACGGTGGTGACCCAGGTGATCGAGCAGGTGCCCGCCCCGCGGTAGCCATGCGCCCCACCCTGCGCGCCATCCTCGTGCTCGCCGGCGCCGTCCCGGTCGCGCTCCTGCCCGTGCTCGGGTCGGAGGCGCTCGTGGTCGTGTGGGCCGGCTTCGTGGGGCTCGCCCTCCTCGCGATCGGGATCGACGGCCTCCTCGCGCCCGACCGCTCGCGACTGACGCTGCGCGCGTCCGCGCCCACCTCCCTCGCGCTCGGCGCACCCGCCTCGCTCGACGTCCTCCTCGAGCTCGCCCGCTCGCTCACGGGCGCCCGGATGGAGGTGCTCCCCGACCTCCCGGCGGACGTGGCCCCCGCCTCCATCGTGTCCGTCCGCGTCCCGGCCCGTGGCCGGGCGATCGCCTCGTTCCCCCTCGTGCCGCGCCGTCGGGGGACGTTCCGCGTCGAGGCGGTCTGGGTGCGGTGGCGCGGCCCGCTCGGGCTCCTCGAGCGCCGCGTGCGCGTCCCCGTGGACGTCTCCGTCGGCGTCGTGCCCGACCTCCGCCCGGTCCGGGCGGCGGCCCTCCGCTTCTTCTCCTCCCGCGACCTCGGGAGCGGCAGCAAGTCCGAGCGGTTCCTGGGCGACGGCAGCGAGTTCGAGTCGCTGCGCGACCACGTCGTCGGCATGGATCCGCGCACGATCGACTGGAAGGCCTCCGCGCGTCATCGCCGGCTCCTGTCCGACGAGTACCGCGCCGAGCGCGATCACCGGGTGATCCTGTGCGTGGACACCGGACGCCTGATGGGGGAGCCGCTCGCCGGCGCGCCCCGCCTCGACCACGCGATCCAGGCCGCCCTGCTGCTCGGGTTCGTCGCGCTGCGCACGGGCGACCGGGTGGGCCTGCACGCGTTCGACGAGCGTCCTCGGCGCTGGCTGCCGCCGGTCGCGGGCGCCGACGGCTTCCCCCGGCTGCTCGAGGCCACGTCGAGCCTCGCCTACGGCACCGGCGAGACGAACTTCACCCTCGGGCTCACCGACCTCTCCACGCGCCTCAAGCGTCGGAGCCTCGTCGTCGTGATGACCGACTTCGTGGACGCGGTGACGGCCGAGCTCATGCTCGACAACGTCGGGCGCCTCCTGCGCCGCCACCTCGTGCTCTTCGTCGCGCTCTCCGACCCCGAGCTGCTCGCGCTGGCGGCGGCGCCCCCCGACGGCACGCGGGAGCTCCACCGGGCCGTGGCGGCCGCCGAGCTCCTCCGCGAGCGGGAGGTCGTCCTCCGTCGCCTCCGGCGCCTGGGCGCGCTCGTCCTCGACGCGCGCCCCGCGGACGTCTCCTCCGGCCTCGTGAACGCCTACCTCGCCGCCCAGCGCCGCGAGCTCGTCGGATGAGCGACGCGCCGCTCAAGTCCTACGAGTTCCGCCGCGAGCGCGAGCCCGCGTGGCGCGAGCTCGAGAGCCTGCTCGCCAAGGCGGAGCGCTCCGACGTCCGCCGCCTCTCGGCGACCGACCTCGCCCGGCTGCCCGTGCTCCACCGCGCCGCGCTCTCGAGCCTCTCCGTCGCGCGCGCGATCTCGCTCGACCGGAACGTGGTGGCCTACCTCGAAGGCCTCTGCACCCGGGCGTACGGCGTGGTCTACGCCGCGAGGCGGCCCCTGTTCGAGGCCGTGGGCCACTTCCTGCGGGTGCGGTTCCCGCGCGCCGTGCGGGCGCACCGCGCCCCCATCCTCCTGGCCGCGCTCGCCATGGTGCTCGGGACGGTGGCCGGCTGGGTCCTCTGCGCGACCGAGCCCGAGCGTTTCTACGCCTTCGTCGAGGAGGGGCTGGCGCACGGCCGCGACCCGGCCGCCTCGACCGACTTCCTCCGGCGTGGGCTCTACCACACGGAGGACCGGGGCGGGGCGCTCGCCTTCTTCGCCTCCTTCCTCTTCACGCACAACGCCCAGGTCGGGATGCTGTGCTTCGCGCTCGGCTTCCTGGCGGGCCTTCCCACCTTCCTGCTCCTCTTCTCCAACGGCCTGATGCTCGGCGCCATCGGCTGGCTCTACCACGGCCGCGGGCTCTCGCCGGACCTGTGGGGCTGGCTCCTGGCGCACGGGGTGCCGGAGCTGACCGCCATCGCCCTGTGCGGCGGGGCCGGGCTCGTGGTCGCGCGGCACCTGCTGTTCCCCGGGCGCCTGGGTCGCCTCGAGAGCCTGGCCGCGAACGGCAAGGAGGCGGGCGTCCTCGTGGTCGGCGCCGTCCTCCTCCTCTTCGCCGCGGGCCTCATCGAAGGCGTGTTCCGCCAGACCGTGACCTCGCTGCCCGTGCGCTACGGGGTCGCCGCGCTCGGCGTCGCCGTCCTCGCCTGGTGGTTCTGCCTCTGCGGCCGTGCCCGGGAGCGCCGGCCATGAGCCCGCGCGCCCCCTCCGCCGCGTCCCCGGGGCCCGTCGGCGCCGCGTCCCCCCGCCCCCCGCGCCCCCCGAACCTCCTCGTGGACCCCGTCCGCGGCGCCGTGATCGACATCGTGACGCCCGAGGGCGTCCCGCTGCCGTTCGTCGTGGCGAGCGTCGGCGATCGCGCCACGGCGGTGTTCCTCGACCTCCTGATCCTCCTCGCGTTCCTGCTCGGCACCCTGCTCCTCGGGGCCCTGGCGACGGGCGACGCCTTCGACTCGTCCTACGTCGGCGCCTTCACGCTCCTCGCGTTCTTTCTCTTCCGTACCTTCTACTTCACCTGGGGCGAGGCGCGCCGCGCGAGCACCATCGGCAAGCGCCGCCTCGGGCTCCGGGTGATGGACGCCCGCGGCGGCCCCCTCACCGTCGAGGCCGTGATCGTCCGCAACCTCCTCCGGGAGCTCGAGCTCTTCCTGCCCCTGATCCTCCTGGTCGCGCCGCGCGCGGTGGTCCCGG
Source organism: uncultured Planctomycetales bacterium (assembly GCA_964546345.1). Taxonomy (GTDB): domain Bacteria; phylum Planctomycetota; class PLA2; order PLA2; family JAEUHO01; genus JAYTCP01. The sequence continues at coordinate 13,057 of CAZJJQ010000020.1, read as the reverse complement.
ACGGGAGCGGCGCGCTGCGGCTCTTCTCCGTGGCCTGGCTGCTCGGCATCGCCCTCGTCCCCCTCGTCAACCGCCGTCGGCAGCGCATCGGCGACCTGCTCGCGGGCACGATCGTCGTGGTCCGGCCGAAGGCGGTGCTCCTCGCCGACCTCGGGCGCGCCGCCGCCGACACGCCCGGCCGCGACCGCGCGCCCACGCACGTCTTCACCGACGCGCAGCTCGACGTCTACGGCATCTACGAGCTCCAGGTCCTCGAGGAGGTCCTGCGCCGCGGCCGGGCCACGGCCGCCGACCGCGACGCGATGAAGGCCGTGACCGACCGCATCGCCGCCAAGATCGGCTGGCCGGGCGAGCGCCGGGCTCTCGTCGAGGAGGCCTTCCTCCGCGACTTCTACGCGGCGCTGCGCGCGCGGCTCGAGCGCCGCGTGCTCGTCGGCCACCGCAAGGCGGACACACACGCACGGTGAGGGCGGGCTCCGGCGCAGCCCGGAGGGAGCGGGGGGGCGCGGGGGGGGAGGGCGGGAGGGAGGAAGAGAGGACGGCGAGCCCCGGTGGATGCCCGCCGGGCCCCGACCCCGGTTGCCGCAGCCCGGGGACGGCCGGCAGCCACGCGGTGCAGCGCGGTCGCACCGTCGCGCGCCCCGCGCCGAGGCCGCGAGGAGGCCCTGCCGTCGAGGCCGTGCGGCCGGCGCGGCGGCCGGAACTCGGTTCGCGCCCTTCACGGTGGGGGCGGGCGCCCGCGCGACCGGTCCCCCGGCGATCCCGAGTTCCTGCTGGAAATCGGGAGCGGCGCCCGCGTACGGTCAGGGGGGTGGAGCGGAGTACGAGATGAACCCATCCAAGATCCTGGGCGGTGGCCTCGCCGCGCTGTGCGTCGGGCTCGTCGTGGCGGCCGGTGCGCGGGCGGAGCCGCCGAAGGTCTCTCCCAAGTCGGCGGCGGGCCCGGCCGCGGCGGTGGCCGCCGCGGATGCCTACCTCGCGGCCCTTCGGAAGAAGGACGACCCGGCCGCGACGAAGGTCGCCGAGCGCGACACGCCCGACCCGTGGGTCGTCGCCGACGAGCTGCTCGCGCGCGGGGAGCGGGAGGCGGCGAAGCGTCTCGCGCAGACGAAGCCCCGTCTCCGCACGGAGGGTCTCGTCGCGTGGGTGGACGGCAGCCCCCCGAAGGACCCCGACGCCCCCCTTCGCAAGGCCCTCGTGGCCGCCGAAGCGTTCATCGAGCGAGGGGATCCAGAGGCCGCGAAGAAGAGCCTGGGGGCGTCGGCCCAGGTCAAGGGTGACGTGGCCCGGGTGCGGCTCGTGGTGGCGCGGGTGCGCGTGGAGGGGCGCCAGCCGGGGGCCGCCGCCGGGCTCCTCGGCCTGCTCGAGGACGCGGAGCACGGGGCGGAGCGCATCGGCTGGAAGGGCGGAGTCGCCTGGGTGCTCCAGATGCGCGGCGTCCTGTTCCTCGTGTCGAAGGACGTCGCGAAGGCGCTTCCCGTGCTCGGGGCAGCCGTCGAGCGCTGGCGGGAGATCGGAGCGATCTCGTCTGCGGCGACATGTCTGGAGGGCATCGCGAACGCCCACAGCGCCGGAGGTGACACCGGCAAGGCGCTGGAACTCCTCGAGGATGCGCTGCGGTGGGTGAGCGAGGCGGGTGACCGGGAGGCCGAGGCGTCCCTCGAGCTCACGATCGGGAACAACCACGTCGCCCGCGAGGAGTTCGCCCGCGCGTTGGAGCACTTCCGCCGGGCAGAGCAGCTCGCCGAGGGGGGGGCCGATCGTGCGCTGCTCGCCCGCGCGGTCGGCAACCAGGGAAGGGCGCTGGCCGTCCTCGGTCGCCCCGACGAGGCTCTGCCGCTGCGCGAACGGGAGCGGGCGATCTGGGTCGAGACCGGGGATCGGGTCCGCGCCGTCGGTGCCCTCGGTGACATCGGAAACCTCCACCATCAGCGGGGCGACGACGAGCGGGCCCGCGAGGTCCTCGAGCGTGCGCTGGCGGAGTGCAAGGCGCTGGGCGACGAGACCGGCGTGGCGCGCAACATCGGCAACCTGGGCCTGGTCTACGACGCCCTGGGCGAGCCCGAACGTGCGCTGGCGCTCCACGAGGAGTCGGTGAAGCGCAGGGACGACGCGGGTGATGCCCTGGGCGTGGCGCGGGCGCAGGCGAACGTCGGACTCCAGCGACGACGGCTGGGCGACGAGCCGGGCGCCCTGGACGCCTATCGGCGGGCGCGCGAGGCCTTCCGAGCCCTCGGTGCGCGCAGGGAGCTCGTGGACGTGCTCGTCGCCCTGGCCCCGGTCGCCGCGGGTCTGGGGGCCGTGGAGGAAGGCGAGGGGGCGCTGGCCGAGGCGGAGAAGCTGACCGACGCCGGGGGATACGTGGAGGGAAGGGCGAGCGTGATGAACGCACGGGGCCTCACCCTCCAGCGCGTGAGCCGGGATGCCGAGGCCCTCGACGCGTACGCGGACGCCCTGCGCCTCGCCGAGGCGCGGGGCGACGTGTACGTGTCGAGCCAGGCGCTCCAGAACATGGCCACCATCCACTACGGGCTCGGGGACTACGGGCAGGCCAAGGCGAGCCAGGAGCGGGCGCTCGCGCTCGCCGAACGGGCGCACGACGTCCGCTCGCGCGACATCGTCCTGGGGAACCTGGCGAACACGTACCTGCGGCTCGGGGAGGTGGACCGCGCGATCGGTCTGCTCGAGCGGCTGCGCACGTCGAGCGCCGCGTCGAAGGACCGCGCCGGCCTCGCCCGGGCGACGGGGAACCTCGCTGTGGCGCTCTCGGACAAGAAGGACGAGGCGCGCGCGCTCGAGCTGCATCGCGAGTCGATGAGCCTGTTCCGCGCGCTCCGCAACGGGCACGACGCGGCCATCGCGGAGCAGTCGATCGCCTGGATCCTGCTCAGGCGCGGGGAGGTCGCGGAGGCGGAGGCGCACTTCCAGGCCGTGCTTCGCGAGGCGGAGGAGCTGCGCGCCGACACCCTCGTCGTCTCGACGCTCGCCGGGCTCGGGCGCGTGCGAGAGGCGCAGGGAGACGCGCGGGGTGCCCTGGCCTTCGCCCGACGAGGCGTCGAGGTGCATGAGCGGCTCGTCCGTGGCCTCGCCGACGAGGAGGGCTCGATCGCCCGGGGACACACGCGGAACCCGTTCGGCATCGGGGCCTCCGCGGCCTTCCACCTCGGCGACGCGGCCTCCCTGGTGTTCTTCCTCGAGAGCGGGCGCGCGGGGACGTTGCGGGAGGCGTTGCGCTCGCGCGGCGGGGCGGAGGCCGCCGGCCTGCCGAAGGACCTCCTCGACGCCGAGGAGGCCGCGCGAGAGGCCGAGGCGAAGGCCGTGGGAGAGCTGCGGCGGGCCGTCACCCGAGGAGAGGTGAAGCGGGTCAAGGCGTTGCAGCGCGCCGCGGACGAGGCGCGCGAACGCGTCCGCGTGGCCGTCGAGGCGATCCGAAGGAAGGCCAACCTGGCCTCGGCCGTCGGTTACGCCGGGGTGGATGCGTTGGACACCTTCCGGAGCCGTCTCGGGGCGGATGAGGCGCTCGTCCTGTACGGGGTCTTCGACCTCGCCTCCGTGGCGGTGGTCATCGAGGCGGGGGCGGCGCGGATGGTGGACCTGGGGGACTCGAAGCCGCTCCGCGAGGCCGTCGCGACCGCACTCGCGGCCGACGCCCGGGGGGTCCCGCTCCTCGAGCCCGCGGCGCTCGAGCGCCTCGGGAAGCTGCTGGTCGAGCCGCTGAAGCTCCGGGCCGATCTCCGTCGTGTCCTCGTTTCGCCGGACGGCGCCGTCTCGTTCGTGCCGTTCGGGCTGCTCCTGGGGGATCGGGAGGTGGCGCTCGTGCCGTCGGGCACCACCCACGGTCTCCTCCTCGCGGAGCGCGATCGGCGCGGATCGGGCGTCCTGGCGCTCGGGGATCCGGAGTACGGCCCGGCTTCCGCCGCCTCCGAGGGCGCCGTCACGCGGGGCGGGAGTTCTTTCCGCCTTCGTCCCCTCTCCGCCACCCGCGCGGAGGTGAACCGCGTCGGTACCGTGAAGCTCCTCGGCCCCGACGCCACCGAGGCGAGGCTGCGGGCTGCGGCGGCGGCGACGCCCTACTGGCGTGCGATCCATCTCGCCTGCCACGGGCTGATCGACCCGGAGCGCCCCATGCTGTCGTCGCTCGCGCTCACCCCGACGGCGCTCGACGACGGGTTCCTGACGTGCGTGGAGGTGACCCGCATGCGCCTCCCCGCCGAGCTCGTGGTGCTCTCGGCGTGCCAGACGGCCATCGGCAAGGCGCACCACGGAGAAGGCGTCCTCGGCCTCGCCCGGGCGTTCATGTGCGCGGGATCGCCCCGCATCCTCTGCTCGCTCTGGCCGGTGGACGACGCCGCGACGGCGACTCTGATGACCGAGTTCTACGGCGCGTGGAACCCGCCCGCGGGGACCGCGGCGCGTTCGCCCTCCGCCGCGCTGCGCGTCGCCCAGCAGCGGCTCCGCGACGACCCGCGCACGGCCCACCCCAGGTACTGGGCCGGCTGGACCCTCTGGGGGCTGCCCCAGTGAGGGACGCCCTGTCGGACTCCGCGGCGGGGCACCTCCTCGCCCGCGCCGTCGCCGGCGATGCCGAGGCGCTGGGGCACATCCTGGAGCAGGTACGGCCACGCGTCGTCGTCTGGGCCGCCGGGCGGCTCTCCGCGAGGCTGCGGGGCGAGGTCCAGCCGGAGGACGTCGCCCAGGAGGTGCTGCTCGCGGTCCACCGCGACTTCGCGGGCTTCCGCGACGGATCCTACGACGACTTCCTGCGCTGGGTGTTCACGATCGCCCGTCACCGCGTGGCCGACCTGGCCGACCGGTCGGAGGCCGAGAAGCGTCGCCTGCCCACGCCGCAGAGCTTCTCCCAGACCTCCCCGTCGGGCGCCATGTCCCGCCGGGAGGAGATCGCTCGCCTGTTCCGGGCCCTCGATCGTCTGGCGCCCGACGATCGCGAGGTGCTGGTCCTCCGGAAGGTCGAGGAGCGCCCCGTCGCCGAGCTGGCGGCCCTCTGGGGCATCTCGGAGAACGCCGTCCGGGTGCGGTGCTGCCGCGCCCTCGGGGCCCTGCGCGCGGCACTCGACGGGGGGGCCGCGTCCGGTGCCTGAAATGAGGAGGACCCGTCACCGCTGAGAGGTTCGGAACCATGATCGACGCCTCCCCCCCTCCCGACGACGACGCCCTCGCGCGCGCGCTCGAGGAGGTGCACCGGCGCCGATCGCTCGGCGAGCCGGTAGAGCTCGAGTCGTACCGGCAGGGCCTCGGGAGCCGCTTCCGGGACTTCCTCGGGCTCATCGAGGCCGAGACGGCGCTCGACGAGGCGATGGCGGCCCCCCCCGAGGAGCGCTTCCCCAGGCCCTTCGGGCCGTACACGCTGGTCCGGGAGCTCGGACGGGGTGGGGTGGGCATCGTCTACGAGGCGGTCGAGCGTGCCCTGGGCCGGACCGTGGCCCTGAAGGTGCTCAAGAGCGGATTCGACGACGATCCCGTCGCGCGCACCCGCTTCACCCGGGAGGCCAGCGCCTGCGCCCGGATCCGCCACGACCACGTCGTCCCGATCTTCGGGCACGGCGAGGTCGAGGGCCATGCGTACTACGCCATGGATCTGGTCCGCGGCGAGTCGCTCGGGGCGCTGATCGCCTCCGGTCGGGTCCCCGAGCCGCGCACGCTCTGCCGCGAGCTCGCGAACGTGGCGGACGCGCTCCACGCCCTGCATGCCGAGGGGATCGTCCATCGAGACGTGAAGCCGGAGAACGTCCTCGTACGGACCGACGGGCGGATGCTCCTCGCCGACTTCGGGCTCGCCCGTACCGGCGAGTCGGCGCGGCTGACCTCGACCGGATCCATGATGGGCACTCCGCTGTACATGAGCCCCGAGCAGGTGCTCGGCGCGTCGGAGGGGATCGACGCCCGCACGGACGTCTACGGCCTGGGCGCGCTGCTCTACGAGGCGCTCTGCGGCCGGCCCCCGTTCCGGGGCGACGACCTGGGAAGCCTCCTGCCTCAGATCCTGTCGGCCAGGCCCGAGCCCCCGTGCTCCATGCGTCCGGAGCTGCCCGAGGCGTGCGAACGCATCGTGATGAAGGCGCTCGAGAAGGCGTCGGCGGACCGCTACGGAAGCGCCGCCGCCCTGGCGGCGGACCTGCGGGCGTTCGCCGACGACCGCCGGGTGGTCGGCCGCCCCGTGAGCAGGGGCGTCCGGCTCGTGCGGGCCGTCCGGCGCCGCGCGCTCCCCATCGCCGTGGGGGTGCTCTGCGCGGTCGGCGCCGCATGGTGGTGGACCCACCGCGCGGCCACGCTCGCCTTCGAGCCCGGGACGCCCGCCGACCTCGTGGTCGTCGTGGACGGCACCGAGCACGGGTCCCCGCCGCTCTCGCTCCCGGTCGCTCCGGGCACCCACGAGGTGGTCCTGCGCCGGGACCGCTTCGCGCCGAGCCGGGCGAGGGTCCACGTCCGGGCGGGAGAGGTCCACAGCCGATCCGCCGTGCTCGTGCCCGCGGACCTGGAGGACGCGGAGGCGCGACGGCTCTTCGAGACGAGCCTGAGCCTCCGCCCGCTGCCCCCCGAGGTGCCCGACCCGCGGGAGTCCGACCCGAGCGCCGGCACGGTGCGGGCTCCCGGAGGCGACCCCGCTGCGCTGGTCGTGCTCGCACCCCGCGGGGACGTGCGCCTGTCCGACCTCGCGTCCTGCTGGATCGAGGTCGATCCCGAGACGTTCGTGGACGGGGGGCGTCTGGAGCTCAGGGAGGGCGGCCGCGTCCTCTGGTCGGTGCCCTTCTCCCCGGACCTCGCCGACGTCTGCGCCCCGATGCGCATCGACGGGACGGTCGCTCCTCCGCGCGTCGGGGCGACCCTCGAGCTCGGATGGACGCCCCCGCCGGGCTCCCAGGCGAAGGCGGTCTCGGTCGCGTTGCGTCTGGTCGCGGACGACGTGGCCACGGAGGCTCTCGGAGGCCTCCTCCGCCTGCCCTCCGAGGCGAGCTCCCTGGGCGCGTACTACCGCATCGAGGCGCTCCGGCGCGCGGGGCTGCACACCGCCGCCCTCGTCGAGTCGGCGCGGCTCGTCCGCGCGCGCGCGGACGATCGCCGTGCCTGGGGAGGGATCCTCCGCCTCCTCGGGGACGCCGGGCTCGAGGACTCCGCCACCTCCTCGCGGATCGGGCGCTTCGCCCGCGATCGCATCGGCCCCCCTCCCACCCTCTGCTTCCCGCCCCCGTGAGCGCAGCCCCGATCGCCATCTCCTACCGGTTCCTCCTCGGCGTCTACCTCGCCGTGCCGCTGTGCATCCTCCTCCAGGCGGTGGACGCGCTCGGCGGGACGCAGGCCCTTCGGATCGAGCCGCTGAGCGAGGGTGACCCGTCCCTCTGGGCCCTCGTCGGCATGGGCTTGCCCCACATCCTCGCGAGCAGCGTGCTCCTCGGCACGAACGGCGAGTACCTGCGCGCGTTCCGCGGCCGGGTCGTCCTGACGGTCGTCGCGATCGGGGCGTTCTTCCTCGTGGCGAGCAGGCTCCCCTACGAGGTCGGCTTCGCGGTCCTCGGCGTGCTCACCGTCGCCCACGTGTTCCACCAGCAGATGGGCATCGGGAAGGCGCTGTGCCGGTGCCCCCCGCGGCGCTACGCGGCCTGGACCACCACGAGCGTGGGGGTCGGCGCCCTGCTGTACGAGCGCGTCTACCTGGGTGCGAGCCTCCCGTCGGGAGGGCGAACCGCCCTCGAGGCGCTGCTGGTCGCGGCCTCCCTGCTCTTCCTCGGGCTGTCCGTCACGTGCCACCGGGGCATCCCCACCCGACGGGGGCGCTGGTACCTCTGGGCGAACGTGTCGATGGTGCTCGCGGGGGTCCACCTTTTCTTCACCGGCTGGTGGTTCCTCGCGCTGCTCGGGCCCCGCATCGTGCACGACCTCACGGCGTTCGGGTTCTACGTGGTTCACGACCACAACCGCCACGCGGAGGCCCCGAGGAACCTGCTCTACCGTGCGACGCAGCGGCTCCGGCTCGGCACGCTCTGGGTGCCCCCCGCCGTGGGCCTCCTCCTGACCTTCGCGCTCCATCGGTTCGGGGAGCCGGCGCTTCGCGGTCTCTCCCTGCTCGTCTCGGGCACCACCCCGTCGCAGCCCCTCTCCTTGTACGCGGTCGTGTCCCTGATGCTGATGCACTACTCGACGGAGGCCGTCACATGGAAGAAGACGTCGCCCTACCGGACGTTCGTGCGCGTGGCCCCCTGAGCGGCGCCCCCGTGCCCATCGATCGCGCGGCCGTGCTCGCCCTGCCCGCGTTGCCCCGGTGGATGCAGTGCCCCCCGCCGGGCGCCCTCTGGCTCTTCGCGCCCGCCCCGCCAGCGGCCGCCGCCTGGGCCCTGGGCTCCGGCGCGATCTCCGCCGCCGACGCTGCTCGGGACGTCCTCGTCGGGGTCCTCGCCTGGTCGCTGCTCGAGTACGTCTCCCATCGCTTCCTGCTGCATGCCATGCCCGGATCGGACCGCCTGCGCGCGCTCAACCTCCACCTTCGTCACCACGCCAGCCCAGGCGACCTCGCCTACCAGGTGATCCCCTTCTGGGTCTCCTTGCCCATCCTCGCCGTCGTCGTGGCCGTCTTCCGCTGGGGGCTCGGGACGTGGGAGCACGCCTGCCTGTGCACGGCGTCGGCGCTCGTCGGCTACCTGTTCTACGAGTACGTCCATCTGCACGTCCACCTTCCCGGCGGCGGTCGCATCGTGCGCGCGCTCCGGCGCCATCACCTCCACCACCACCACGTCGACGCCACACGGAGCTTCGGGTTCACGTCGCCGCTCTGGGACGTCGTCTTCCGCACGCAGCGGCGGAAGGGAGCCCGATGATCCGTGTGCCCGGACCCGAGCCGTTCGATCCGCCCGTCTGGCCCATCGACCTGCTGCACGCCGCGATGCTCGTCACGCTGCTCGGGGCGGTCCTCTTCGCTCCTCGACCCGTCGGCGGCGCGGCGCTCTGGGCGATCGGGGACGTCCTCGCGCTCGGCGTCCTCGCGCTCGGCCTGCGCCACGCAGCCCGGCACGCCGTCCGCCGTCCCCTCGCGGCGAGGGTGGTCTACGGCACCGTGGTGGTCCCGATGGTCTTCTGGCAGGTCGGGGAGGTCATCCCGGCGCTCGCGGGCCGCGACCTCGCCGCCGAGCTCGAGCGGCTCGACCGCGCCCTGTTCCTGGGCACCAATCCGCTGGAGGCCGTCGAGTCCCTCTCCACGCCGCTCGTCAACGAGCTGCTGCAGTGGGCCTACGTCTCCTACTTCGGCGTGCCCTTCGTCGCGATCGCCGCCGTCGCGCGTCGAGGACGGCGGCTCGAGGCGCGGGCGCTGTTCGGCATCGTCGCCTCGCTCTACCTCTGCTACGCCGGCTTCGCGTGCGTCCCGGCGAGCGGTCCGAACGTGCACGACGGCTTCGGCGCGACCCCGCCGTCCCACGTCGTGGCCACCTCGCTCTACCACTTCCGGACGGACCTCCCCGGCCTCTTCGCGGCTTCCGCGATCCCCCGGATGATGGACTTCCTCGAGCCGAGCAAGCTGAACTCCTTTCCCAGCGGCCACGTGGCCCTGACGCTCGTCTGTGCCTTCCACGCCGTGCGCGCACGCCCGGCCTGGCGCGCGTGGATGGTCCCGTGGGCCCTGGCGATCGTCCTTTCGACGGCGACCATGCGCTACCACTACGTCGTCGACGTGCTCGCGGGGATCGGCGTCGCGGCCGTGTGCGTGCTCGTGCTCGACCGGGCGCACCGAGCCGTCGAGGCGCGTGTCGCCGTCAGGTCCCGCCGCCGGCCTGCGGCGCATGCGTCGGGGCATGCCGCCGGCGCGGAGGGGGCATCGTCATGATCCGCTCCGCCACGCTGCCCGCCTGCGAGGTCGTGGAGGTCGCCGGACCTGCGGCCGAGCGCGAGTTCCTCGAGCTGCCGTACCGCCTCTATCGCGACGACCCGCTCTGGGTCCCTCCGCTGCGTTCCACCGAACGGGACCGGTGGTCGCCCCGTACGAACCCATCGCTGCGAACCCGGTGGACCCGACGGTTCCTCGTCCGGCGCGGCGGAGAGGCCCTCGGTCGGGTCGCGGCGGTCGTGGATCCGGCGTTCTCGGCGCGATGGCTCGCCGACTCGGGCTTCTTCGGGAGCCTCGAGTGCGCCGACGACGTCGAGGCCGCGCGCGCGCTCCTCGGGGCCGCGGAGGGCGCCCTCGCCCGGTGGGGCGTCCGTCGGGTGCTCGGCCCGGTAAACGTCACCACGCACGACGAGACGGGCATGCTCGTCGCCGGCTTCGACTCCCGGCCCACCGTGATGTCCCCGTACAACCATGCCTATCTTCCGGCGCTCGTGGACGCCTGCGGGTACGCACCCTTTCGCGACTACCACTCCTATCGGTGGACGCCGGACCGGGGGGAGTCCCCGGCCGTCGGGCGGGTAGCCGCGGCGTCCCGCACGCGCGCGAGCCTCGCCTCACGGACGACGATCCGGCCGCTCGATCCCAGTCGCTGGGACTCGGACATCCGGGCGTGGTACGAGGTCTACAACGAGGCCTTCGACGGGGTCTGGGGCCACGTCCCCATGGACTGGGACGAGATGGAGCAGCGTGCCCGCGCCTTTCGTTCCTTCGTGCGGCCGGAGCTGGTGCTCTTCGCCGAGCGCGAAGGACGGGTCGTCGGCTGCACGCTCACGCTTCCCGACGTGAACGAAGCGTTGGCGGCGGCGAAGGGCCGTCTGTGGCCCCTCGGATGGCTGCGCCTCGCGCGGGCGTTGCCTCGGATCCGATCCGCGGCGTTCGCCATCATGGCGGTGCGACCGGGGCACACCGGCCGGGGGCTCGCGGTGCGCCTGGCGTTCGAGACCGCCCGCATCGCCCGGGAGCTCGGCCTCCGTGAGATCGAGGCGTCCCTCGTCCAGGCCGCGAACGACCGGATGCGGCACGTGGCCGAGGCCTTCCGCACCGGCCCGTGCAAGACGTTCCGGCTGTTCCAGAAGGACCTTCGGCAAGGGGCTCCGGCGTCCGGTGGGGGCGCGTGGGCTGCGGCGCCGGGGCGGAGCGTCGCCGCGTCCTGACGTCCGGTCCCGGCGGCCTCCGCTGCCGCCCCCGCAGGTCTGCGGCTACGCTGGTCGCGAGCCCTCCCTCCGGAGCCCTTCCATGGCCGGCCTCCTCGATCGCGACAAGCTCTTCGTCCGGGAGCACGTCGGCATGTTCCGCGCCCGCAACGCCTACGACCTCCTCGACCCGGTCTCGGGCCACGTCGTCGGGCTGGCGGAGGAGAAGGTCTACGGCGCCTTCCGCAAGCTGATGAAGTTCTCGAGCTGGAAGACGATGCTGTCGTTCACGATCTTCTTCCACGACGCCGAGGAGGGCGACCGGGTCACGCTGACCGTGCACCGTCCGTTCACCTGGTTCCGGTCCGTGGTGACCGTCACCGACGGGGACGGGAAGGTGGTGGGACGGTTCCGCCAGAAGCTCGCCACGATCGGCCCCAAGATGTGGATCCTCGATCCCGCGGGGAACGAGATCGGCATGCTGAAGGGCGACTGGATCGGCTGGAACCTGCAGGTGGTGGACAACGCGGGCCGAAGCCTCGCCACCATCACGAAGAAGTGGGCCGGCGTCGGCAAGGAGCTCTTCACGTCGGCGGACAACTACATCATCGACGTCGCCGACGACGTGAAGGACCCCGACCTGCGGCGCCTCCTGTTCTCGGCGCCCATCACGGCCGACATGGTCTACAAGGAGTACCGGGGGTAGCCGGAGGGCGCCACGCCCCCGTCCCCGCCGTCCGCGGGAAGGGGCACCCGCTCCGGGTCGTCCCAGGCAGGGCGACGGTCGTGCATCCGTCGCCGGGAGGTGACTGTGATCCACGCGCGTGCCGGTGCCTGGTGGGCGTCCCTGCTCCTCGTCCTCTCCGTGGGCGGCCTCCTGCCGTCCTCCCTCTGCCGCGCAGGCGCCGATGAGCCCGCGCCCCCCCCGGCGCCGAGTCCCGCCCCCGCGCCGGCCCCCGCGCCGAAGCCCGAGCCGCCCGTCCTCGCCGAGGATCTCCCGGTGCCCGACCTCCTCCGGAGCCTGTCGCGGATCACGGGCGTGGCCGTCACCTGGAGCGAGCAGGACAAGGCGGTCATGAACCGCAAGGTCCTGCAGGGCGGCGCCGTCCTCCGAAGCTCCCCGGAGACGCTGCTCGACGCCGTGCGGGCGCTCCTCGCCAACGACGAGATCGTGCTCGTCCCCTACGGCCCGGCCACGGACCGGAGCTACCGGGCGATGGACGCCCGCATGCTCCAGTCGCAGTTCATCTCCAAGATGCAGCCCGACGTGGTCGAGGTCACCGACGAGATGGTGCCGACGCTGCTCGGCCAGGGCGGGCGCTTCGTGGCCGCGACGTTGCGCGTGCGACACCTGGCCGACCTGCGCGACGCACGCAACGCGCTCCAGCGCCTGATCACGCAGAACAACGTGGGCAGCCTGACGGAGGTCCCCGCCGCACGCGCGTTCCTCGTGACCGACTTCGCGCCGAACGTGGCGGCGGTCTACCGCGTGCTCCGTCAGATGGACGTGCCGGTCGCGCCTCCGCCCTCCTCCGACGCGAGCCGGGTCGCCCCGGCCTACTTCGTGCTCAAGCACGCGCGCGCCCAGGCCACGGCGATCCTCCTCGACCGCCTGTTTCCGGCCCGCGCCGCCGCTCCCACGGGCGGCGTCCCGCGCCAGGCCCAGGACGGGACGGCCCCCGCCGCCCCCGGCGCTCCGCCGCCCCGCATCTCCTACGACGATGCCACGAACCAGATCGTCGTGATCGCCACCGCCGAGGACACGGCCACGATCCGGGACATCGTCCGGAACGTGGACGTGGAGGCCGCGAAGTAGGGACCCGGCGCCGTCCCCTTCCCCGCCCGCCGTCAGGGATCGTGAAGGAATCGCCTTCGCTCGGTTTCGGGGGGCCAAGCCCCCGGAAACCCGCTCGGCGCGCGGTCCCTGCGGGCCCGCGCTTCGAGGCTGTGCGGAATCTCCGATTCCTTCACAGCCTCATGGCGCGGGCTGACGCCCGCAACCCAAGGAGCACGGGGGGGCACCGCCGACGGGAAG
>CAZJJQ010000019.1:0-18396 GCA_964546345.1 uncultured Planctomycetales bacterium | reverse complement strand
GCTCGCGGCGCTCGGGGCGGCGCACCTGTGCCTGCGCGCGTTCGGGGGCGGCAGCGTCGCGGGCGCGAAGGAGGGGGCCCGGCGCCATCGCCCCCTCGTCGTCGCGCTCGGCGGCGTGTACGCGGTGTTCTTCGGCGGCATCGCGCTGACGGGTCGCTTCTACGCGCTGGTCGCGATGCACGTCGTGATCTGGTACGTGTTCACGCTGCGCCGGCTCGCGACGGCCCCACGGCCCCCCGTGGCGCCGCGCCCCTTCACCTGGCGTTGGATGCGCTCGACGGCGGTGGGCTTCAACGTGCTGCACCTGGGCATCGTCGGGCTGCTCGCCGCCGCGGGCGTCGTGTGGGCCTTCGCGTTCGGCAACGACCGGGCGCTCCCGGGCTTCCGCCTCCTCCTCGCGCGCGACGCCGTCCCCTCCGGGACCCTCGTCCACGTGACGTTGTCCTGGATGCCGAGGAGGTAGGAGGCCGCGGACGCGGGAGCGGCCCGGATTCGCCCCGGCGCGCCCCGGTTCACCGCGGCGGGGCGGTGAGCAGCCGCGCCAGCGCGTCCACGCACTCGGCGGCGTCCGGGCCCGTGGCGCGGAGCTCGACCTCGGAGGAGGCGACGATCGCGAGGCCGAGGAGGTCGAGCACGCTGCGGGCGTCGGCCGCGCGCTCGCCGACGGCGAGCTCGGCCTGGCAGCGGAAGCGCCGCATCTCCTTCGCGACGGCCGCGCACGGACGTGCGTGGAGGCCCTGGGGGTCGGCCACGGTCACGCGGCGCCGGACGGTCGCGGCGGCGGTCACGGGGCGGTGCCCGTGCCCCAGCGGCGGTGGACCCACCGCTCCGCGGGGGCGAAGAACAGACGGTCGGCCGCCAGCCCGAGCGCCACGATGGCGAGCATGACGCCGAGGACCTGGTCCATCGCGTGGAGCTCGCGGCCGTAGTGGAGCAGGTGTCCGAGCCCGAATCCCGTCAGGATGGTGACGAACACCTCGGCCGCCATGAGCGAGCGCCAGGCGAACGCCCAGCCCTGCTTCATGCCCGACACCACGGCCGGGAACGAGGCGGGCACCAGCACCCGCACGATCGTGTGGAGCCCGCGGGAGCCCATGGTCCGGGCGGCCCGGACGTAGATGGGGGGGATCGACCGCAGGCCGTCGTGCGTGGCGATCTGCACCGACCAGGTCGTGCCCATGGCGACGACGAAGAGGATCGCCGTCTCGGACTGCCCGAACCAGAGCAGGCCCATCGGCACCCAGCAGACGCTCGGGAGCGTCTGGAGCCCCAGGGCGAGGATGCCGAGCGTGTCGGCGCAGGACCGGAACCGAGCCGTGAGGCAGCCGAACGGGACGCCGACGAAGAGGCCGACGACGTAGCCGATGGCGAGGCGGCGCGCCGTGACGAGCGTCGCGTCGAGCAGCGTGCCGTCGAGCGTGGCGCCCCAGAGGTAGCGGGCCACGTCCATCGGGGAGGGGAGCAGGAGAGGGGACCACCGTCCCGAGGAGGCGGCCACCTGCCAGAGCAGGAGGAGGGCGCCGAAGAAGGCCGTGGCGACGAGGACGCGCCTCATCGGCGGCTCTCCGGTGCCGCGGGGGCGCCCGGCGCGGGGAGGTGCGACCGCAGGGCGCGCGTGATCTCGAGGGCCTGGCGGGCGAGCTCGACGTCGTTGAGGTCGCGCGGGCGGGGCAGCCGCACGTCGAACTGCTCCTGCACGCGCCCGGGATGGGGGGAGAACACGATCACGCGGTCCCCGAGGCAGACCGCCTCGCGGACGTTGTGGGTCACGAACACGATGGTCTTGCGCCGCTCGCTCCAGATCCGCTGGAGGTCCAGGTAGAGCTGCTCGCGGGTGAGCGCGTCGAGCGCGGCGAAGGGCTCGTCCATGAGCAGCACCCGCGGGTTGGGGGCGAGGGAGCGCGCGAGCGCCACCCGCTGCCGCATGCCGCCGGAGAGCTCGTGGACGTAGGCGCGGGCGAACGCGCCGAGCCCGACCATGTCGAGGTAGTACGCCGCGGTCTGGCGACGCGCGGAGCGGTCGAGGTTGGGCTTGAGCTCGAGACCGAACTCCACGTTGCCGCGGACGTCCCGCCACGGGAACAGCGCCGGCTCCTGGAACATGACCATGCGGTCGCGGCCCGGGCCCTCCACGGGCCGTCCGTCCACGAGCACCCGGCCCTGGTCGGGCCGTTCGAGGCCGGCGACCAGGTTGAGGATCGTGGACTTCCCGCAGCCGCTCGGGCCCACGAGGCAGACGAACTCGCCCTCGCCGACCGCCAGCGAGACGTCGTCGAGCGCCTGCACGCGCCGGTGGTGCGCGTCGAACGACTTCGAGACGTGCTCCAGGGCGAGCTTGGCGCTCTCGGGCTCGGGCGCGTCGGTCACGGGAGCTTCACCACGAGCCGGGAGACGTCTCCCCCGCCCTTGAGGTAGCCCACGGCCTGCGCGGCCTTCACGAAGGCCTCGAACTCGCTCCCCTCCACCCCGCCGTCGAGGCGGAGGCGGGGCCAGGCCCGGTCGAGGACCGCGGGCGCGAGGTCGCGGCGCGTCTCGGCGCGCAGCTCGGCGGACACGAGCGCCCGGGCCTCCTCGGGGTGCTCGGTGATCCACCGGGTCAGCTCGTGGTGCGCCTTCACGAGCTGCGTCGCCCTGGCGCGGCGCTCCGCGAGGAGCTCCGCGCTGCACGCGAGCACGGTGGTGAGGCTGTCCTTCTCCTCGAGGAACACCTTCCCGCCGCCCTCGAGCTCGAGGCGCGACACCCAGGGCTCGACCGTCCAGACGCCGTCGAGCTCCCGCTTCTGGAAGAGCGCGAGCTGCTCCGGGTTCTCCGCCGCCTGCACGGTCACGTCCCCGCCCGTCTGGGTCACGTGGAAGCCCTGGGCCCGCAGCCATGCGCGGCACGCGACGTCCTGGGTGTTGCCGAGCTGCGGGGTGCCGATCGTCCGTCCCTTGAAGTCGGCGGGCGTCCGCACCGCGCCGTCCCCCTGCACCACGAGGGCCGCGCCCCCCCGCGTCGCGCCGGCCAGCACCCGCACCTCCTCCCCCTTCGAGCGCACGTGGGCGTTGAGGACGGGGCTCGGGCCGACGTAGGTGGCGTCGAGCGCGCCGCTCAGCAGCGCCTCCATCGCGCTCGGCCCTGCGTTGTAGACGTACCACTCGACCCGCACCTCGGGGCCGAGCCTCGCCTCGAAGAAGCCCTTGCCCGCGCGCGTGAGGGCGTGGGCGACCAGCCCGTGGGCGTGGGTGACGTTGGGGAAGTGGCCGAGGCGGAGGACGTTTCCCCCGCCCTTCCCCGAAGCCCCGTCGCCGCAGCCGGTGCCGAGCAGCGCGGCCAGCGCGATCAGGAGCAGGCGACGGGGGAACGGCATGTCGAGGATTCCGGGGGGCGCGGGGGGCAGGGCCGGACGATCGGCGGGGGCAGGCGGGACCACGATCCGCAGCCGGAGCGGTGGAGGCCGTCCGGCTCCCTGCTCCCGGGCGAGACCTCGATCGCCCGGAGGGGGGAGCCCCCGCCGCCCGTCGGGCCGGACTATATGTCGGTGCACGAGGGTCCGGGTGCCTTTCCGGCGGCGCTTCGGCGTGGAGGCCCCGGACGCCCGTCGGGCTCCGTACGGCCCGGTGCAGGGATCGCCACGCGGGGGCCCCACCTCCTTCCCCCGATCCGCGGTCCTCGCGTGCCGTGGCGCGAGCCGGGCGCTACCATCCCCACGGCCGGGGACCCTCCGATGACCGCCGTGCGCCGCGCCGCCCTCCTGCTGCTCTCCCTGCTCGGCTCGGCGCGGCTCGCCCCCCGCGAGGCCTGGGCCGATCCCGGCGACGACCGCCTCGCCGTAGCGTTCGAGGACGGCGCGTTGGCCCCGGCGCACGGCTGGACCCAGGACGACGGCTGCCCCGCGCGCACGGGCGCGAGCGCGGCCCGGCCCCTGCGCGGAGAGCTCGAGCGCGCCTGGAAGGCGACCTCCAAGGAGGGGCCGTTCGAAGGCGAGCCCCTCGCGTGGAAGGACCGGGTGTTCGTCGTCGAGCGGGGCAAGACGCGCCGGCTCGTGCGCGTGCTCTCCGCGTCGAGCGGCGCGGAGCGGGCGCGGTTCGCCGTCGAAGGAGGTTCCCCCGTGTTCCCCACGGTGGGGGAGGGCCGGCTCCTGCTCAAGACGTCTCCGACCACCGTGGAGGCGTTGAGCGTCGGCGACGCGGTCCTCGCCCGGAGATGGAAGCTCACGGCGAAGGAGGGGATCGGCGGCGCCACGATGCTGCGCGACGAGGTGTACGTCGTGCGCGACGGGGTGCTCGAGCGCTGGGCCTTCGGGGCGAACGCGCCCACGTGGCCGAAGGACCCCGGATCCGCCGACGCGATCCGCGTGCCGCGCGACGTCGTCCCCGCCGGCGCCCCCGCGACCCCGCCCCGCTACCCCCGCCCGTCGCTGCGGGGCGGCTCGGTCTTCGTGACGAGCGGCGCCGAGCTCCTGGAGGTGGATCGCGCCACGGGGACGGTGAGAGGGCGGGCGGCCTTCGTGGGCGGGACGGACCCGGAGCGGTCGAGCGTGGTCGTGACCGCGCAGGACGCCTTCGTCCGACGGGGCCTCCCGCGGACCGCGGAGGCCGAGGACACGGCGTGGTTCGTCCGGTCGTCCCCGGGCTCGCTCGAGGCGCGGCCGGGCCTCACCCTGCCCGCGGGCCTCGTCGCGGCCGGGCCGGCGTGGGTGGGCCTCCTCGAGGAGGGCAAGACGCGCCGCCTGTGCGGGTTCCGCGGCGGCGGGGCCGACGCTCCCTCCGTGTTCGCCGGCACCGGCGTCCACGAGGAGTTCCTCGCCGAGGTCCCACCGACCTGCGTCCCGGGGGCGATCTACCAGGGGCTGCGCGCCTTCGCCGTCCCTTCCCTCACGATCCTCCGTTCTCCCGCCACGCCCGTGACCTCGCGCGCGATCCCGCTCCGGGACCGCCTCCTCGTGCTCGAGAGCCCGACCGTGCTCTCCTCGTGGCGGCCCCTGCGGAGCGGGGACGACAAGCTCCTGGTGCGACCGCCCTCCCTGCCGGCGGGATCGGCCGCCGCGGTGGCACTCAAGGGCTGTCGCGCCGCCCTCGAGGACGGTCGCGTGCTCGAAGGGCCGTTCACGTACGACCCCAAGGCGAACGTCTTCAAGTCGTCCAAGGCGGGCGAGCTGCCCTCCGCTCCCGCGCGGACCGTGCTCGCCGTCCTCACCTGCGACACGCCTCGCCGGCTCGTGTTCGCGTTCCGGCCGTCGGAGGCCGCGGCGGGCGTGGCCGCGATCGCCCGCGCGGAGTCGGCGAAGGAGCTGCTCGCGCTGGTGCCGGCCGCCGTGGCCGCCGGGGACGCGGAGCTCGCCCGGCGCATCCTCGGGAGCGCCGTCGAGAGCGGCGCGTCGGACGCGGAGGTCGCCCCGCTGGACGCGACGGTCGCGGCGCTCGAGGCGGCTCCGCGCGCGAAGGACGACGCCCAGGCGGCGGAGGTGACGAGGAGGCTCGAGGCGCTCGCACGTCGCGAGGCCGACGTGCTGGTCGCCGTCGCCGAGGCGATGCCGAAGGAGGCGCCGCCGGACGTGGGGGTCGCGCTCGTGCGCGCGGCGGTGGACCGCGACCCCGGCCACGAGGGCGCCACGCGCTGGGTCCGGTCCCGGCTGCCGAAGTCGCTCCCCCTCGTCGAGCCGCTCGCGCTCGCCGAGTGGCTCGACTTCATCGAGGTCCGCGGGCGGCTCAAGGTCCGCGTGTGGGGAATGGGCAAGGACAACACCAC
The DNA here is from genome assembly GCA_964546345.1 of uncultured Planctomycetales bacterium. Lineage (GTDB taxonomy): Bacteria > Planctomycetota > PLA2 > PLA2 > JAEUHO01 > JAYTCP01. The sequence goes on along the minus strand of CAZJJQ010000019.1, from coordinate 12,665 downwards.
GATCTGGGGGAGCGACGAGGACAAGCCCTCGGACGGTTCGCACCTGTTCACCGACTTCTGGTCCGCGCGCTCCATGTGGCCGGGCGAGGTGGAGATGGTCGCGTTCCAGTGCGGCCCGCTCGTCGTCTTCTCGCCCCTCGAGCGGCCGGGCGCGATCGTGCGGTGCCTGGCCCTCGGGCGCCTCGTGTCCGACACGCTCGACAAGGTGTTCGAGCCCATCGCGAAGCCCCGGACCGACTCGGAGGAGCTGATCCTCCACCTGTACTCGAACCAGCAGCAGTACCTCCAGCAGAGCCGCCCGACGGGGGAGGCGCCCCGGGGCGACGGCGACGGGCTCGAGAGCACGGCGGGGCACTACTCGCCCGGCGACAACGTCACGCGGATGTTCTTCCCGGGCGACGAGGAGGGCGACCTCGAGATGTACGGCACGTACGCCCACGAGCTCACGCACCACTGGATCGAGCGCCGCCGGCCCATGCCCGACGGCGGCGACTCCCGCGACCGCTCCTCCTCGACGCCGGGCTACTGGGTGGTCGAGGGCTTCGCCGACTTCGTGCGCGGGTTCGTCTTCGACGTGGAGCGCCAGCGCGGGACGCCCGAGAACCCTCGGGCCGACTACGCCGACTGCCTCGCCGGCATCGCGCCCGAGTCGTTGATCCCGTGGTCGAAGCACCTGACGATGACGCAGGAGGAGTTCAGCAAGCTCTCCATGGAGGACGCGGTCCCCGTGGCGCGCCGCTTCCGTCTCGGCCCGAACGGCCGCACGGTGCCGAAGGTCCTGTTCTACGACCAGGGCGCGGCAGTCTGCGCCTACCTCTACCTCGCCGAGAAGGAGAAGCACCGCAAGGCCCTGCTCGACTTCGTCTACGCCTACTACGCGGGCAAGGCGAAGGCCGACACGCTGGAGCGCTCGACGGGCCTGACCCCCGACGAGCTCGGCAAGCGTGTGGTGGCGTGGTGCAAGGAGCTGGTGAAGAAGGGGTAGGGCGCGGGGAGGGGACGCTCCCTGCCCGGGGACCACCGCGAACGAGGTCACCCTTGCTTCGACTCGACCGTCGCCGCGACGCGGAACCGATGGACGGGCCTGCGGCTCCCCGTCCGCGCCACAAGAACCGTGACGTAGGAGGGGCGCGCGCGGGTGCAGGGTGCGAGGGCGGCGGTGGGGGGGCTCGTCGAGGAGAAGGGGGCCCGGATGGGGGGGGCGGCGGGGGCCGTGGCGCGCGGGAGGCACACGCGCCGTAGCACGGAGGGGCGCCGTCCGAGGAGCGACCGGACCCATTCCGCGCACGTGCGCAGGTTCGAGGACGACGGGATCGCCTGCGTGGGCTGGTGACGAGATCGCCGCGGGGCGATACTCCGTCCCATGCTTCCCCCGCCTCCCGACGCGCCGCAGGGTGGTGCGGATCGGTTCGCGCCGCCCGCCGGGTGCGTGGGCACGATCGTGGGGACGTTCGCGGCGTGCCTGCTCGCGTTCGTCGGAGCCCGGGTCCTGTCGGCCCCCGCATCGGAGGGGCAGGCGGCGTCGTTCGGCGCGGCCGTCGCGCTGGGCTACCTCGGACTGATGATCTTCTCGCTGCGAACACGCGACGCCGCGCATCGGGGATTCGCGAGAGGCGTCCTCCTCGCGGTTCCGGTCGTCCTGGCCGTGATCTTCGCGGTCCTGTTCGCGATCATGGGCGGAGTCGGCATCCCCGTCTGACTCCAGGGAGTCCGCGAGTCGGGCCCCGCGGAGTCCGAGCTCGATCCCCGTCCTCGGCGATCAGGTTGGGCAGACGGGCCCGCCCTCCCGAGAGGGCGGCAGTGGCTCCGGGAGGGTGGGGGCAGTGGGGCAGGGAGGGGCGCGGCGGAGAGCCGCCTTCGAACGGATCGCGTACGGAACTGCCCTGCGCACCCTGGGGTTTCCCCCTGCGAGGGTGCGGCGCCGGCAGGCGCCCCTCACCTGCCCCGATCCGGCCCACGGAGCGGGTGAACGGTGGCCCCAGGACCCCGCGCGCGGCGCGGAGCTGCCCCGGGGGCACCACGCGCAACCTCCCCCCTTGAGGGCACCGCGGTCCCGTGATCCACTGGACGCAAGGCCCCGCTCCGGGGAACCGTGTCCCGTCACGGAGGATCCATGCACCCGATCATGCGGCGCAGCGCAGCTCTGCTCACGTTGGCCCTGGTCAGCGCCTGTGGAGGCGGAGGCGGGGGCGGAGGCGGCGGGGGCGGAGGGGGAGGAGGGGGCGCGTTCGTCCCCGCCTTCGCCCCTCCCGTGCGCGTGGACCTCACAGGCTCGGTGATCAACGACAAGCGCGCGGTGCTGTGTTGCGACGGCCTGCATGTGCTCGTCGCCTACGTGGACACGGTCACCGACACGATTCGCGTGAGCCGCTCCACGGACGGAGGCGTCACCTGGACCTCCCCCGACCAAGCCATCGCGGATGTCACGTCGGGCGCCTGGGTGCACGCCTGCATGAGCGGGGGCTACGCCTACGTGCTGTGGACCGACCTCCGAGCGGGCGAGCCGAACTACGGGCACCTCCACCTCGCCTCCTCGTCGAACAACGGGGGCACATGGTCCACCCGACAGATGGACGGGGGCTCGCTGTGGGTCGAGAGCCATGCCCCCGCGCTCTGCTGCGAGGGGCCGAACGTCGTCGTGGCCTGGATGGAGAGCTCGGGCATCTCCAGTCCCCCCGCGATCCTGAAGGTGAACCGGTCCGGCGACGGGGGCGCCAGCTGGAGCTCGCCTTTCGGGACGCCGATCACTCCGCAGGCCTGCACCTACCTCTACCGTCGCGGCCTGTGGTGCAACGGCAACGTCGTCCTCCTGGCCTACGCGGACGCCGATTGCTCCCAGGGGAACCGCGACAACTCCCTCCAGGTCGCGCGCTCCACCGACTACGGAGCCTCGTTCGGGGGGCCCGTGCGTCTGGACACCACCTTCGCGGGCACGGACTCCATCGAGGTCCAAGATCCCCTGATCTCGGGGTCGGGAGACGAGGTGCACGTCACCTGGATGCTCCGCGACCTCGACGACCCCACGTTCGCGGCCACGCGCGCGCGTCACTCCTCCGACCGCGGTGCGACCTGGGACATCGACGACGATCTGGTCGCGGACGGCCGACGCTACGCCGACCACTTCAGCGGCACCCTCACGCCGATCACGTCGAATGCGGGCCAGTCCTTCCTCGCCCTCACCCCCGGGCCTCTCGACGCCGTGGTGACCACCGGCCAGGGCGGCTCCTGGAGCCCTCCCGTCATGCTCAACCGAGCACCGGGCGGGACGGCCCAAGGCGCCCCGGCTCTGGCCACGGGCGATGGCTCGATCTATGCGGCCTGGGGCGACCAGGAGGGAGCGAACCCGTCGCAGGTGCGCTTCGTCTACTCGAACGACGGCGGCGCGACCTGGTCCCCCGACGTCCTTCCCCTGGGGTCCTCCGCCCAGGGCCTGGGGCTCGTGCAGGTGTGCGCCAGCGGCCAGCACGTGTACGTCCTCTGGAAGGTCCCCGCCGCGAACGGCGGCCTCTGGGTCGCGGCGTCGCATCCCTGAGGGTCCCCGCTCCGCAGATTCGGGTGAAGCTAGTGCCAGAGGCCCAGCACGAGCGCGAAGATCAGGAACTGCGCGAGGTGGTAGCCCGCGTCCACGGCCCAGGAGACCATGGTGCGATCGATGCAGAACTGGTAGTTGATGCCGAAGCACGTCGCGACGAAGCCCCCCGAGAACAGGAGCGCCCGCTTCAGGGCGAAGACGAGGTCGGGGTTCGGGCCGAGCACCCACGCGAACACCAGGGCCGCGACGAGGGAGAAGGGGATCGCGATCGCGAACGCCCGGGCGGGGTGCTTCGCGCCCGCCTTCGCCTGGATCTCGGGCCGTAGGTTGCCCGAGGCGTCGAAGTACCCGTTGGCTTTGCCCCAGGCGGTGCCGAACGCGCGCTTCGAGTACCACGCGCCGCCCACGAAGAAGCCCAGGACCCCCGCCACCAGCGCAGCGGGGAGGTTGAAGTCGCCCATGGGTCGGTGCTCCTCTCGCGGTTCGGGCGCACACGCCGCCGCCGCGACCGTCGTTCGGCTCGGCCGGACTCGTGAGAGCCTACCCAGCCGGTGCGGGCGGGGCCAGGCCGCCGGGCTGCGGCACCCGGCTGCCCTCGATCTCCTCCCCGCCCGCGCAGTCCCTCGCCTTTCCTCCGCCGGCTGCGCCTGCCCGACTTCGTACGCCCGGGTGCGGGTTCAGGTGCGCAGGATCTTGTCCATCGCCTTGCCCTTGGCGAGCTCGTCCACCAGCTTGTCCAGCCAGCGGATCTTGCGGAGGAGCTCGTCCTCGATCTCCTCGATCCGATGGCCGCAGATCACGCCGGTGATCTTCGAGGCGTTGGGGTTCATGCGAGGAGCGTCGGTGAAGAAGGCCTCGAAGTCGGTCTTCGCGTCCAGCACCCGCTGGAGCGCCTTCCCCTCGTAGCCGGTCAGCCAGTGGATGATCGCGTCCACCTCGGCCTTCGTGCGCCCCTTCTTCTCCGCCTTCCTGAGGTAGAGGGGGTAGACGCTGGCGAACGGCATGCGGTAGACGCGGGAGCTGTCCATGGCGGCGCCCTTTGAGGGAGTCGGCCGACAGCCTAGCGGGAGACGGGCGGACGTGGGGCCTGGGGCGGGCGGGAGCCTGTCGTGGATCCTCGACGGGCCGAGTCCGGAGTCTCTCGGTGCGGCGGGCGACGATCCGGGGCCCGGGGGTGGACGGGGGGCGGCGCGCCCTCCCAGCCGCGACGGGGGCGACAAGAGGTCCCACGCGGGACCGGCGGCTGATCCCGATGCGCGCGCTGCGCCGCTATCCGCTTCCGGGCTCGCCGTCCCGCATCCCTCGTCTCCGGGACGATCGCCGTACGCGCATGATCGGATCGTCGAAGTGGAGGTGCGCCAGCTCCTGGGGTGGCGGCGCCTGCTCCACCGTGTCCAGGGGATGCAGCTCCAGGGCCGCTTCGCCCTTCCGCTCGAGGCAGGTCCGCCACTCCCACTCCACCCACTTCGACCGGGAGGCGTGGTGGCTCCAGAACAGCAGGAACGACTCCCGATCGAGGATCTCGCGCTCCAAGCGCGGCTTCCACGGGTCTCCCGGGTGCAGCGAGAGGCAGTCCACGAAGCAGTCGACGCCCGCGGAGCGACGCAGCGCGGCGATGCGATCCAGGACGCGGGCCCGGTCCTGCGAGGCATAGGACGCGAAGGCCGTGCGAATCGGCACGGTGCCCGTGCGCTGACGGTCCGGGCCCTCCGACCCGCCCGACGCTCCACCGACCGAGACCTCGACGCGGAGGCGCGCGATGCGGATCTCCGCGACCAGCACGTCGAAGCCCAGGGTCCGTGTCGCCTCCCCGTCGGGATCCGCCACGACGTCGAACGTCAGGACCTCGAACGCCCCGTTCCAGACGAACCGCTCGATCGGGTCGGCGACCGTGAAGCCCTTGCCTTCGCACACGACCGTGATCTCGGCGCCGGGGGCCCATCGGCATCGCTTCGCGTCCGCGACGTGGGTCGCGCCCGGCGCGAGCTGTTCGAGCAGCGCCGCGACGTGGTCGGCGTTCGCCGCCGTGTACGCGACGAACCGCACGACGAAGGCCTGGCCGGGCTTCACGTGTCGCGGCGTGCTTGCGCCCAGCCGGACCTGGTCGGCGTCCTCGGCGCCGAGGGTGATCGGTCGCCGCCGGAGGCCGAGCAGCACGCAGACGACCGCGACCACGCTCGCGAGCAGGAGCACCCCGGCGCCGAAGCCCGCCCCCGCCGTCCGGCACGGGAGGGGCCCGTCGCCGCCGCCACCCCATGCCGCGAGCCCGACCGCGACGCACGGCCACCCGACGCCTACGACCCGGGAGGACCGTCGTGTCGCCGATCCGTGCCCGGTGCGGGGCGTTTCGGCGGACATCCTCACCTCCTCCGGTCGTCGGGCGGCGGGCTCGGTGCATCGTCGCCCGCGATCTCGGCGAGGGCGTAGGTGCCCCCGGCCGCGCCCGCGGTCAGGATCGTGACGACGTGGCGTGACCTGTGCTGGGCGGCGATGCTCGCACGGACCTCGGCGACGAGGTCCTCGACCCGGACCCTCGAGGACTTCATGCGGGTCCCGACGCTCGTGAGCCCCGCGTGGACCGCATCCCAGGAGATCGAGCTCTTCAGGCCGAAGTCGCCGGAGTGACAGCTCAGGATCATCAGCGTCCGCCCCCGTGTGCCGGCCAGGCGATGCAGCTCTTCGAAGGGCACGTGGGTGCCGTCGGGGAGCACCAGCATGCGCCGCGAACCGTCCGCCACCGAGTGACCCGCGACGATCACGGTCGCGTCCTCGCGCGCGCCGAGGATCGCGGCCTCCAGGTCCTTGCGCGCGGGCGAGAGCTCGCGGACGCCGAACGTGCCCTGCGACTCGAGGGTGCGCATCAGGCCCGAGATGCGCCGCAGCTCCTCGGCTTCGTAGGCGTACGCGCGACCGTACGTACGGAGGAACGACGCCTCGTCCTTCGGAAGGATCGTCAGGAGCTCGATGCGATGGACGGTCTGCTCGAGGGAGGTCGCCGTCACCTTCTCGCTCGAAGGGGTCAGGATCGCGCGGGCGGAGCGGAGGGGGAACGGGCCGAGCGTGCTCGGCGGCGTGGGGCGCGGCGTTCCCGGAGGCACCCTGGGCTTCACGCCGATTGGAGGAACGCGGACCCCGCCTTCCGACGGCCGGGTGAACGGGAGGGACGGCGGCTTGGCCCGGGGGGGGGTTGGGGGGGGGTAATGGAGGGGGGTGCATGGGGCGTGGGGGTCGGGACGCGTCCGCACCCGCTGCACCCCTTGCACCCGCCGAGGCCGCGACTTCCCTTGCAGCCGGAGACCGCCTTGCCCGCGCCGCTGCACCTGCCGAAGACGGAGCGGGATCCGCTCCCGTTCTCGTCGGGGAGCTCGGGCAGCACTCCCAGGCAGAGCCCGAGCATTCCGGCGCTCGTGGCCAGCTTCGCGGCACGGACCCAGCCATGGCGAGTCACGGCGATGACCTCCCGGACTTCAAGACGCGGCCCCTCCGGGGTAGGGCGGCTTCGCCGAGCGGGTGTTTCGAGGAAGGTCCTCCCTCCCCCGCGCCCCCACCCTTCCCGGGATGGATCGAGGTTCGTCGGTTGCCATGCCGTCTCCGCAGTCCCCCTCGTGGACGGTCCGGTGACGACGCGGTGAGACGCGGCGGGTACGCTCGCGTACGCCTCGTCGATGGGCGACGACGCGCGGACCGCCCGGAGCCGGCACGTGGGACGTCACGGAAGGAAGCTGGCCCTGGGCCTCCTGGGGACGCTCCTGGCCCTGGGTGGCGCGTACGCGAGCCTGCGCGGGTCGCCCGTCGGCACCGAGGAGCGGGGGACCGTGACGGAGGGCGAGGGCCCGGCGGGGGCCACCGCTCCCACGGCGCTGGCTCCCGTGGGGCAGCCCGTCGAGGCGTCGTCCGGGGAGGCGACGCGGACCGGGGCCTGCCGCATCGCGGGGCTCGTGCGGCGCGCGGGCCGACCGGTGGAAGCGACGATCGAGGTGCGCCGGGGCGCCGACGGCGCCGTGCTCGTGCGCATCCGCTCCGGGCGCGACGGGACCTTCGACGCGCCCCGGCTTCCGGCGGGCGCGTGCGAGGTCCACGGCGCCACCGAGGACGGCGCCCGCGGCGCGGTCGCGGTGTCCCTGAGGGCGGACGGGCAGCTGGAGCGGGTCGTGCTCGAGCTGCTGACGCCTGCCTGCACCCTGCGGGGGGCGATCGTGCGCGAGGAGGGGACTCCCTTCGTCGGGACGATCTCCCTCCGCTCCGGGCGCGGAGAGGAGCCCTGGAGCCGGAGCGCGGCGGACGCCGACGACGGCCCCTCGGGTCTCGCGCAGGGCCGCGACGCTTCGACGGACGCGTCCGGGCGCTTCGAGATGGACGCGTTGACGCCGGGGCCCTACGACCTCGAGGTGCACGATGGCGACGCCGTCGTCACGGTGCCCGTGTCCCTCCCGCGACCGGAGGAGCTGCGGCTCGTGCTGCCGTCCCGCGGAGAGACGATCGACGCCGTGGTCGTCGATCGCGCCACGGGACGGGGCATCGCGGAGGCGACGGTGGACTGGACGGGGTCGATCGCCCGCGGACGGCTCGAGCGCACCCTGCGCACCGACGCCTTCGGGCACGTCGCGTTGCCGGCGACCGTGCCCGGGTGGTGGACGGTCCGGGCGCCCGGCTACGCCTCGCTCTCCGACTCGGTCGGGCGCTCGGGCCCTCCCCCGACCCGGTTCGAGCTGGATCGCACCGTGCGCGTCCGCGGCCGCGCGACCTTCGCCGCCGGGGGGCGGCCCGCCGTCGGCCTGGTGGTGGAGGCGTCGAGCGCCGTGGCGAGCCGCGGCGCCCAGACTCCCGCCGCCCGCACGACCACGGACGTGGAGGGGCGCTATCTCCTCGAGGGTCTGAGCCCCGGCGAGGTGAGCGTGCGGGTCCGGGATGCGAAGGGGATCGCCCGCGGGATGGAGGACCTCTCCCTCGAGGACCTCGAGCAGCCCCTCGACCATGACCCCTTGGCGGTGCGCCTCGGGCCGGGGAGCGAGGGAACGCTCGACCTGGCCATCGTCCCCGCGGCGCACGTCGTGGGCCGCCTCACGGACGACGCGGGGGCGCCGGTCGCGGGCGCGCTGGTCACGGCGTCGCGCCCCGGCAGGTCCTACCGGCATGCCTTCACCCCGCCGAGCTACTGGGGCGTGGGCCGCGCGGCGACGGACGCGGAGGGGCGGTTCGAGCTCCGCGACCTGCTCCCGGGATGGACCTACGAGGTGGTGGCCGCGCGGGGGACCGAGCGGGCGCGGGGCACCGCCACCGCGGCCGTGGGCGGGGCGGGGGCGCCGCTCTCCCTCACGTTCGGCGCGGTCGCCGGGTTCGAGGCGCGCGTGGTGGACGAGACGACCGGGGCGGGGGTAGCGGGGGTCGAGCTCGTGGCGCGCACCGAGGGCGCGAACGGGGGGGCCTGGTGGGGGAGGACCGGCGACGACGGTTTCGTCCGGATCGGGCCCCTGCCGACGGGCGCAGTCTGGGTCCGCGCCTGGGACGCGACGCGGTGGGAGCTCGTGCCCGAACGCGTCACGCTCGCCCTCGACGCCCAGCGGGGCGCGGAGCCGCCGACACTGCGCGTTCGTCGTGCGTCCGTCGAGGCGGAGATCCGGCTCGTCCCGCAGGTGCCGGTCACCAGTGTGGCCGTGAACGGGCACGAGCTCTCGGGAGATGGGGCCGCACCGAACCCGCTGACCGTGCGCGTCGTGGATGCGGAGGGGGCCCCCGTCCCGCGTGCGAGGCTCCGCTGGAGTCTGCGCGTGGACGGGAGCGGCACCGGCGGATCCCTCGACGTCGTGGCGGGGACCGCCACCGTGGAGCGCAGGGCCGATCCCGCGGTCTCCGCGTGGATCACGGTCGGCGAGGCGCGCGGAGCGGACGGGGAGAGGCTGCCGCTCGGGGTGGCGCGTGCGGGCCCCATCCCGGACGGCACGGGCTCCCTCGAGCTGCGCCTTCCCCCCGTGCCCTGGGTCGAGGGCCGCGTCCTCGACGAGAGCGGGCGAGGGGTCCGCGGCATCCGCGTGCGCCTCGTGATCCCCGGCGCCGACTCGGTCGGGGGGTACGACGACGACCAGCGCGTGGATCGCACCGACGCCTCGGGCCGCTTCCGGCTCGTGGGCCTGGGCGACGCGGAGCAGTGCCTCCTCGTCCCCGTGCCCGAGCACCTCGCGTGCGTCGCGCCCGTGCCCGCGCCACCCGGCGGGCCGCCGCTCGAGATCCGGCTGCGCAATGCGGTGTCGGCGCGCGTCACCGTCACGGGTCCTAACGGCCGTCCGGCCCCCGGTCTCGAGGTCCGTGCGTGGGACTTCCGACCGACCGTGCGGGGGATCTCCGACCTCGACTGGACGTCCCGCTCGGCCTACGGGACCACCGATGGGGAGGGGATCGCGACGCTTCAGGGACTGGATCCGGAGGGCTCGTACTCCCTCTACGTGAAGCTTGGGGAGCGGGACGGTGCGGCCGCCCGCGAGGTCCGCAGGGACGCCTGGAAGCCCGCGGACACCGCGGTAGCGCTCCGCGGCGAGCGGGACCTCCGGGGCTTCGTGCGGGATCCCGCGGGGCGCCCGCTGCCGGGGGCGCGCGTCGTGGCATACGTCGCGCGGCGGTGGGTGGCCGGAGCGGTCGCCGGAGCCGACGGGTCCTTCACGCTCCACGACGACGGGCAGGAGGGGCTGTTCCTCTACGCCACGGTGTCCGAGGGGCAGGGGCCCACCTCGGTGCCGGTGGCGGCCCCGGCGGGCGACGAGGTCGTCGTGCTCGTGCTCGATCCGGGCCTCGACCTCTCCGTGCGCCTCGTCGGAGCGGCCGTCGCCCGTCGGACCGTGGTCCTGACCTCGGATCCGTCCCGGCCCGTCCGGGACAACGACGAGGTGCAGCATGCGCGGACCGATCCGACCGGGCGCGTCCGCTTCCGCGGCTTGCGGCCCGGGGTCGGGTACGCGCTCTGGGTCGCGCCCCTGCGCGCGAGCTGGCTCCAGATCGACCCCGCGTCCGACGAGACGACGGCGCTCGTCCGCGACGTCTTCGGCGGTACGCCCGCGCCGGAGGTGGAGGTCCGTCTCGAGCCGGGGCGCGTGCTGGTGGCCCGGGCGCCCGCGGAGGCCGCGTGGTCGGGGCCGTCCATGCGGGCGACCCTCGGCCTGCTGTCCGTGGACGGGACGCGGCGACCCGACGGCGCGTTCGAGTTCCGCGGGCTCCTCGACGGCGAGTGGGACGTGGTCGTCGAGGCGTGGGGGGGTGGGCAGCGCTACGTCGGCCGAGGGCGCCCGGGGGCGGAGGTGTCGCTCGCGCGCGAGGCGTCGGCGGGCAGGCGCTGAACCCGGTCGTCCTCCGCCCCCGCCTCCTTGGCCTGCAGCTCGTAGAGCCTCCGGTAGAGCCCGTCCGCGCGGAACAGCTCGGCGTGGGTGCCGCGCTCGCGTACCTCGCCGTGGTGGAGCACGAGGATCAGGTCCGCGTCGCGCACGGTGGACAGGCGGTGGGCCACCACGATCGTCGTGCGCCCCCGTCGCAGCGTGCGCAGGGCGTCCTGGACCCGCTGCTCGGTCTCGGTGTCCACCGACGCCGTGGCCTCGTCGAGCACGAGGATCGCCGGGTCGTGCACGAGCGCGCGCGCGAAGGCGACCAGCTGGCGCTCGCCGAGCGAGAGGTTCTGCCCGCGCTCGCGGAGCTCCTCGTCGAGGCCCTTGTCGAGCCGTGCGAGCAGCCCTTCGCCGCGCACGGCGACGAGCGCCTGCTGCACCGCCTCCCGGGAGATGGAGGGGTCCCCCAACCGCACGTTCTCGAGGAGGCTGCCCGTGAAGAGGAAGACGTCCTGGAGCACGACGGCGATGCGGCGGCGAAGGGTGGAGGCGACCCATTCGCGCACGTCGCGGCCGTCCACCCGGACGCGTCCGGAGTCCACGTCGTAGAAGCGCGAGACGAGCGAGATCACGCTCGACTTCCCGGCCCCCGTCGCCCCCACGATCGCGGTCGTCGTCCCGGCCGGCACGTCGAAGGAGACGCCGCGCAGGACGGGCTCGCCGGGCACGTAGGAGAACCGCACGTCCTCGAAGGTGACCCGGCCCGCGAGGGCCTCGACGGGCACGGCGTCGGGGCGGTCGGGCACCTGCTCCGGCGTGTCCATCAGGCGGAAGACCCGTTCGCTCGAGACCATGGCCTGCAGCAGGCCGTTGAAGTTCTGGGAGAGGTCGCGGAGCGGCTCGAAGAACAGGTTCGCGAGCAGGATCATCTGCGCGAGCGCGCCGTACGAGATGGACCCGTCCAGGATGCGGGGGGCGCCGACGAGGATCGCCAGCCCCACGGAGACCGCCTGGAGGACGTCGAGGGCCGGGAAGAAGAACGCGAAGTTGAAGTTCGTGTCCTGGTGCGCCTGGTTGAGGCGCTCGATGCACGTCCCGTAGCCCTCGCGGGCGCGGTCGGCGCGGTCGAAGAGGCGCGTGACGCGGATGCCGCCGATGGCCTCCTGCGTGTACGCGTTCGTCGTGGCGACCTCCGCGCGCACGCGGCGGAAGTCGCGGCGGGTGCGGCGCGTGAAGACGGCGGTCACGAGGAAGAGGACCGGGATCACGGCGAGGATGACGAGGGCGAGCAGGAGGTCGATCCACGCGAGCCACGCGAGGATGAACAGGAGCTTCAGCCCGTCGTAGAGGACGGAGGCGACGCCGCTCGAGAAGAACTCCTCCACCGACTCGACGTCGCTCGTGACCCGCGTGACCAGGGTCCCGACCGGGTTGCGGTCGAAGAACGGGAGGCCCATCCGCTGGAGATGGCCGAAGACGTCCTGGCGGAGCGCCTGGCCGATCCGCTGGCCCGTGAGGACCGTCAGGTACTGCTGGTAGCCCCGGGCCACGCTGCCGGCCGCCGCCACGACGGCCAGGGCGATCGCGAAGCCCACGAGGCCGCCCACGGAGCCGGCGCGGATGGGGCCGTCGATGGCCCGCCGCACGAGGTCGGGCGCGAGCAGGTCGAGGCCGCCCACGACGAGCATGGTGGAGAAGCTCGCGAAGACGAGGCCCCGGCGCTGCGAGACGTAGCGCGCGAGCCGCAGGAGGATGCGGGGCGGCGGGGCCGCGTCCTTGGCGGCAGCGGGCGGCGCGGCGGCCGGAGCGGCAGGGGCGGCGGCGCT
>CAZJJQ010000018.1:0-18937 GCA_964546345.1 uncultured Planctomycetales bacterium | reverse complement strand
CGCGCTCGGGAGGCGCGCCGGCGGCGGCGGCCCGCCGGGTCGGGCCCCTGCAACGAGCCGGGGCGGCGGCACGCGCCGTCGCCCCGGAGGGAGGCCGCGAACGGGCGGTCGATCAGAAGCCGCGGTCGTCGGCTCCCATGACGATGGACACGGCGGAGGAGGCGGCCGAGACGTTCCCTCCGCGATCGATCGCCTTCACCGTCAGCACGTGCGTCGCGCCCGGCACGAGGCCGGCGAGGGCCGCCCGGGGCTCCTCGGCGATCGCCACGAGGACGCCGTCGAGGAACACCTGGTAGGCCGCGATGCCGGACGCGTCGGTCGGGACGCTCCAGCGCAGGGCCGCGCGGGAGCCGGCGACCGGACGGGCCAGCTCGAAGGAGGGGGCGGCGGGGGCCGCCGTGTCCACCTGCACCGTCTTGGCGCCGAGGTCCACGCGGAGGGCCGTGCGGCCGCTCACGGAGACGGAGCCGTCCACGGTCCCGACGCCCGCCTTGGTGACCGAGATGGTGAACGGCCCCCGGCCGTCCCACACCGGGCCGTTGCGGAAGATGGTCTCGACGACCAGGCCCGACGCGACGCCCGCGGCGTCGCTCGTGGCCGTGAAGGCGACGGCGCCCTGGCGGTCGCGCACCGCGACGCCCGCGCCCTCGACCGGGCGGCCCGCGCCGTCCACGACGAGGAGGGACAGCGTCCACTCCCGGCTCGAGGAGAAGGGCGCGGGCCCGATCCACTGGCCGACGGCGCGGACGTTCTCCGTGGTGATGGGGTTGGCGACCCGGTGGCCCGGCGCCGCCCACGAGTCGCTCGAGTCGAAGAACTCGAAGGTGTAGGGCTGGCCGGAGCCGAGCGTCTGGAGGCGGACGAACGCGTTCGTGTCGATCAGGCCGCCGCGCACCGCGCCCCACGAGCGGACGATCCCGCGGTCGGTGGCCGAGAACACGTTGCGGCGGACCGTCGCGTCCACGGGGTCGGCGCTCAGGCTGCCGCCGGTCCACTGGAAGGACACCGCCATGTACTTCGTGGTCCGGGCGATGGCGGTGAACCGGTTGTCCACCACCTTGCAGTTCTTGCCGCCGGAGAAGTCCACGTCGAGCGCCCGCACCTCGGCGTGCGCGTCGTCGGCGACGCCGACCACCGCGTTGCGCTCGATGCGTGCGGCCTCCGGGCCCTCGAGCTTGATCCCGTGCACCCAGTGGAAGGTGGTGTACTCGGGATTGAGCTGGTCCTGGACGGAGAGCGCGTTGTCGTGCACGTACGCGCGGTCGCCGGACCCGTTCATGCAGTCCACGTGGATCCCGCGCGACTCGCCGGCGAGGTCGTTCTCGAACACGTCCACGTCGGGCTTGTACACCCCGATCATGTAGCCGTTCGCGACCAGGGCCTTGGTCCCCTTGACCACGTTGTGGTGGATCATGGCGACGCCGCGCGTCTCGTGGCCCTGGAGCTTGATGCCCCACTGCGGGCTGGACAGGATCTTGTTGTGGTGGATGCGGACCGACTGCAGGTGGTCGGCGACGTACATCGCCGCGACGCCCGGGTAGTGGCGGTTCGAGACGACCTTCGTGTCGCAGCGCAGCACGTTGTGGTCGATCTCGGTCTCGCCCGACGGCCCCGTCACCTCGATGCAGTTGGAGTCCGGGCCGCGGACGACGAGCTCGAGGTGGTGGAGGCGGATGTCGTGGCCGCCCTCGAAGTCGATCGCCGGGCAGGACTTCCCGTTGCCGCCCTGGACGAGCTTGCCGTTGCGGACGGTGCTCTTGCCGCTGAAGTAGAGGTAGAGGCTCCGCACGCCGGCGCAGGTGCCGTCGCCCGTGCCGTAGGTGACCGTGTGGCCGCCCAGGTCGAGGGTGACGTCGCGGCCCGTGATCTCGAACGCGGTGCCCGCCGACGTGACGTCCTGCGTGAGCAGGTACGTCGCGCCGTTCTGCGAGAGCGTGCCGGGGGCCGAGATGCGGATCGCGTTCGACGGCGCGGTGATCGAGCCCTCGGGGACGCGCGAGGCGACGGCGAGGCCGAAGGGGGCCGAGACGCCCGCGCGGATCGACTGGACCGAGAAGGAGAGGGTCTGCCCCTCCTCGAGGCCGGACAGGACGATCGTCTGCTGGGAGCCGGGCGCGCCCGGGGTCACGGTGTGCGCGACGGTCGCGGCCTTCGCGGCGTCGGCGTCGGTCTCGATCGGGCGCTCGGAGGCGCGCACCACGTAGGACTGCGCCTGCGGGGTGGGCGCGGTGAAGCGCAGGATGACCTGGCCGGGGGCCGTGCCGGGCGACGCGGTCAGGTCGGGGATCTCGATGATGCTCGAGGCCCCCCCCGGGGCCGGTGCCGCGGGGGGCGGGGCGGGGGCGGGGGCGGGGGCCGCAGCCGGCGCGGGGGCGGGGATCGGGAGCGGCGCCGGGGCGCCGATCGGAGTGAGCGGCGGGCTGCTGGGGAGGTCGTCACCGGGGATGCCGGCGCTCGGATCGACGGGAGCGGAGCTCTCGGGG
Organism: uncultured Planctomycetales bacterium; assembly: GCA_964546345.1. Lineage (GTDB taxonomy): Bacteria > Planctomycetota > PLA2 > PLA2 > JAEUHO01 > JAYTCP01. The sequence goes on along the minus strand of CAZJJQ010000018.1, from coordinate 16,454 downwards.
TCGTCCGTGGTCGTGCCGACGAAGCCGCGCGTGACGCCACCGCCCCCGCAGGCGACCGTCGCGGTCATCCCCGCGGCGGCGAGGATCGCGCGCAGCGTCGGGGAAAGCCACGGGAGTCGTGAGACGGTGAGTGTCATCACGAGGGCCATCGACAAGATCATTTGAGGGCTCGTAGCGAATTCCTCCCGAGGATGGGGGCCTTTCGAGAAAGCCCGCCCAGCACGTCGGAAACCGTGCCAAAACGCATTTCACGCATCAGCGCCAACAGGCGTCCGGCGGTCTTGTCCAGCGCCAGCCGGTGGCGAAAGCTCGACATGCGTCCAACATTCTCGACACGAGGTTGATCCGGATCGACCTCCCACGGATGCAGGTACACGATGGTCGGCGCGCCCGCCCGCCGGCGCGCCTGAAGCGCCGCCCGCATGACCGCCCCCGGCAGGAGCCGCATCCACCCCCCGCCTGCAACAGGAAGGTTGCGCCCGAGCAGGCGCAGGGTGGTCATCGGGAACTCCCAGAGCGTGCGCCCGTCCTCGCCCTCGAGCACCACGGGCTCGCGGGGGAAGGAGGGGATCCCGTACCGGTCGTGCCGGACCGGGAACACGCTGCTCGAGAAGGCGTAGCCCTCCTCGCGGAGCACGTCGAACGCCCAGAGCGTGTCGAGGCTCACGCTGAAGGACGGGGCGCGGAACCCGCGCACCCGCACGCCGCACGCCCGCTCGATGGCGTCCGACGTCCGGCGCAGGTCGTCCCGGAACGTCGCGGGGGTGAACGAGCTCACGAGCCGGTGCTCGTAGCCGTGCGAGGCGATCTCGTGGCCGCGGTCACGGATGTCGCGGAGGAGCGACGGGAACCGGTCCGCGACCCAGCCGAGCGTGAAGAACGTGCCCCGGACGCCGCACGCCTCGAGGAGCCCGAGCACGGTGCGCGTGTTGCGCTCCACGCGGGACTCGAACGCGTCCCACCGCGATCGGTCGATGACGTGCTCGAAGGCGGAGACCTGGTAGTAGTCCTCCACGTCCACCGTCATCGCGTTGGTGGGGGGAGCGGAGGAGGCGCGCGCGTCGGCCCGGACGCCCGTGACGGGGAGCGGAGGGGTCCCGGAGGAGGGGAGGGGCGGCGGGGAGGGGGACCGCGCGAGGCTCACGGCGCGGCGCTCCCGGGCGAGCCCCTCCCGTCGCCCCCGGCCGGGTCGGGGGCCCGGGCCTGGGCGGCCGGTTCCGCGTCGTCCTTCGCGCGCAGGGCCACGCAGAGGAAGGCGGGGAGCAGGTACCAGTTCGCCCGGTCCACGTTGTGCGCGCCCATGCCGGAGATGAACAGGAGGACCAGCGTGAGCAGCACCACGGCGGCGAGCCCCGCGACGGCCTGCGACCAGGGCTCCGGGTCCCTGACGAACCGACGGCGCACGCCGAGCGCGAGCGAGGCCACCGCCACCACGTAGGCGAGGAACGTCGCGGCGCCCACCCCGCCCAGCGTGGCGAGCAGCTGGCCGGCCATGTTGTGGGGCATCAGGTCGTTGCCGTCGATCCGGCGCACCCGGTAGACGGCCCAGTTCCCGGGGCCGACCCCGAGCGCGGGCTCGTCCTGGAACATGCGCCAGGCGATCTTGTAGCCCTCGATGCGGCCCACGGTGCTGCTCTCGTTCTTGTAGGTGTCGGGCTCGAGGATGGACAGGTAGCGCGCCTGCTCCTCCGCGGTCATGCCGGCGGTGGCGTACGCGCCCGCGGCGGCGAGCACGAGGACCAGCGTCATGCGCACCCGGCGGCTCCGCGTCGTCGCCGTCGCGAGGACCACGTTCACGAGCAGCAGCACGAGGCCGGACCGCGAGTGGGTGAGCATCGAGCAGACCGCCCCGAGGGCCCAGTAGCAGGCCAGGCAGAAGGCCAGCAGCCGCGAGCCCGTCCGTCGGAGGCCGAACGTGACGAGGGGGAGCGTGAACGCGATGGTCGCCGCGAACGAGTTGGGATCTCCCACCGACTTCCCGGCGCCCATCATCCGCGAGACGCCCATGGTGAAGAGATGCTTGCCGTTCAGGTACTCCGTGAAGCTGCGCAGCAGGTAGACCCCGCTCGCCAGCAGGAACACGAGCAGCGTGATCGCGAGCTCCCGCCGCGTGCGGACGATCGCGAGGACCAGGAAGAACGACAGCATGATCGTCGTGTGGTCGATCTGGGCCGGCCAGGCGACGCCCGTGTCGAACGCCCAGAGGGCCGAGAGCAGGCCCGCGACGATGAACGCCACGAGCCAGCCCGTGACCCAGCGGTCCTCGCGAGGCACGTAGTCGCGCGGACGGGGCCTCGTCACGAACCGCCACCCGGTCACGGCGAGCGCGAGCGTCCCGAGGATCAGGCGCGGGCGCAGGGCGCCGATCGACGGCCACTCCTCGTCGAGGAAGGTGGTCGCGATGAACAGGTAGCCCTGGAGGATCCAGAACGGCGCGGGGAGCCCGCGGAGGGAGGTGGAGGCGAAGCGGAAGAACCGGAACCGCTCCGGCGGGGACGGCGCCGGGGGCGCGTCCCCGGGCGGGCGCGTGCCGTAGGCGAAGGGAGCGTCGCGCTCGAGGGTCCTCACGCGCGTGGCTCCGCGGGCGGGACCTTCGGCTCGATCGCCGCGTAGGCGACCTGGAAGGGCGCGGGGGCGAGCCGCGTCCCGATGGCGTACAGGGCCAGGAACACCGCCTGGCAGCCCGCGGCCAGCCCGAGGAGGGCGGGGTAGTCGAGCCGGTCCGTGGGGCGGACGAGGACGCGCAGCGCCACGAACGTGATCGCGCCCGCCAGCGCGGGGACCGCCCAGGCCCGGCGCGCGAGCCCCAGGTAGCTCCCGCCGAGCTCGCGGAGCGCGATCACGGGCAGGGCGACGAGCCGCACCGCCAGCGCGGGGATCGTCGTCCCGAGGGCCACGCCCACGATCCCGAGCGGGAGGGCGAGTGCGACGCTCAGGACGAGGTTCGAGACCCCTTCGACGATCGTGAGGACGGCCAGCTTCTTCATGCGCGCCGTGCCCGAGAGCACCACCTCGAACGGCGTCGCCGCGACGGGGGCGATGGCGCCGAGGGCGAGGATCGTGAGCACGGTCGCGGAGTCGCCGCGGAACGCGTCGCCCATCCACCGTCCGAGGAACGGCTGCCCCACGGCGACGAGGTAGACGAGGATCGCGCCCCCGAGGACCAGGGATGCCCGGCTTCCGTGCGCCAGCATGCCCACGAGCGCGCCCCGGCCCTCCTTCGCCTCGAGCGCCGCCGCGGCGGGCGCCAGCACGCGGCCGGCCGCCGACACGAGGTTGCGCGCGTAGATCGCCAGGTTGGCGCCCACCGCGAACAGCGCGATGGCCTCGTCCGAGAGCAGGACGCCGATCACGAGGGCGTCGGTGCGCCAGATCAGCTGGTGCGCCGCGCCCACGAGCACCGCGAGGCCTCCGTAGCGGAGCAGGGCCCTCGCGTGGGGCCGGTCGCAGAGCCTGGGGGCGAGGCGCAGGGTGGGCTCGGCCCGGAAGGCGAGCGTGGACTTGATTCCCATCTCGAGCACGTCCGCGCCCAGGGTCACGAGGGCCATGGCGACGATGCCGTGGCCCGACGTGAGGAGCGCCCAGATCGCCGCCGTCTTCGCGGTCAGCACCACGAGGTCCGTGCTCGCGAGCCAGGGGTAGCGCTGCTTGCCCACGAGCACGGCGCTGTACGCGTTGAACGGCAGGGTGACCGCGAACGACAGCCCCGTGATCACCACGGCCCAGGACGCCTCGGACGCGTGCTCGGGGGAGACGCGGAACACCGACGGCACGAACGGCGCGAACGCCGCCGCGAGCAGGAAGAGCCCGGCCCCGGCGAACGTGAAGGTCACGAACGCCGTGTTCACGAACCGGTTCACCTCGTCGTGCTCGCCCTTCGCCTCGTGGCGCGCCACGAAGTAGACGACCGCCGGCCGCACCCCGAGGTCGGCGAACCCGAAGTACCCCGTCAGCGACATCACGAGGGACCAGATCCCGTAGGACGCCATGCCGAGGTGGTCCACCACGAACGGCGAGAGGAAGAACATCGTGACGGCGTTCGCGAGGAAGACGCCGCTCGTCCACACGCCGTTCTTCGTCGTCGTCGCCATCCGGCGCCGCGGCGGGGGGGGCGGCGCGGGGTCGCCCGGACGGGAGCCGTCGGTCGGGTGGACGGGGGCCGACGGAGCGGAGGAGGGGGGGGGCGCGGGGGGCATGGCACCGGGGAGGGGGGGATCCGGCAGACCTGCCCGGACCGGGACCCGACGATCGCTCCCACCGGCCGGAGGCCGATCGAGCGGGACAGAGTACCCTCTATCGGCCCACGGAGGCCCAGCACGAAACGTTCCGGACCCTCCCCGTGCCCGGCTCCACGATCCGCCGGAGGGTTCGTGTCCCGTAAGGTGGAGTGGCGGGGAAACGCGACGTCGGGGCATCGGACGCTCCACCCGGGGGCCGACGCCTGCCGATACGATTCCGCGCGCTGCGTCGCCGGCACCGAAGCCGTCGCCGCCTACGGCCCGGCGCGGCCGGCTCCCCTGGGGGGGACATGAAGACCTGTGTGACCGGCGGAGCCGGGTTCATCGGCTCCAACCTCGTCGATCGCCTCCTCGCCGACGGCCACCAGGTCGTGGTGCTCGACAACCTCTCCACCGGGAGGAAGGAGAACCTCGGGGGCGCCCTCGGCCGCATCGAGCTCCTCGAGGCCGACCTCCGGGACCCCCGGGCGGTCGCCCGGGCCGTCTCGGGCTGCGAGGTGGTCTACCACCAGGCCGCCCTGGCCTCCGTGGCGCGGAGCGTGGAGAACCCGGTCGAAGTGACCGAAGTGAACGTCATGGGGACGCTCAACGTCCTCGTCGCCGCCCGGGACGCCAAGGTCCGCCGGGTGGTGTTCGCGTCCTCCTCCTCGGTGTACGGCGACACCCCCGAGCTTCCCAAGACCGAGACGATGCCCACCACCCCCCGCTCCCCCTACGCGGCGAGCAAGGCGGCCGGGGAGTCCTACCTGTCCGCCTTCCAGGCCTCGTACGGCCTCGAGACGGTGGCCCTGCGCTACTTCAACGTCTACGGGCCCCGGCAGTCGCCCAAGTCGCTCTACGCCGCGGCGGTCCCGCGGTTCATCGACGCCATGGCGCACGGGCAGCCGGCGACGATCTACGGCGACGGGGGCCAGACCCGCGACTTCACCTACGTCGCCGACGTCGTGGACGCCCTCGTGCGCGCCTCCACCTCCGTCAAGGCCCCGCTCGTCGGCCCCATGAACGTGGGGGGCGGCCGGCGCATCTCGATCCTCGACCTGGTGGGCACCATCGCGAAGGCCCTCGGCTTCTCGGGCCGCCCCGTCCACGAGCCCGCCCGGGTCGGCGACGTCCGCGACTCCCTCGCCGACATCCGCCGGGCGATGGACGCGCTCGCCTGGAAGCCCGCCACCTCCCTCGACCAGGGCATCGCCCGCCTGGTCGCCGCGGCGACCCGCTCCGGCGCCGTCGCCGGCTGAACCCGAAAGGACCGACCGTCATGACGGCCCCCCTCGACCTGCTCGCGAAGAAGATCGCCGACCGTACCTGCGTGTACGGGATCATCGGCCTCGGCTACGTCGGCCTGCCCCTGGCCGTCGCCTTCGGGAAGCAGGGCGTGCGCGTCATCGGCTTCGACGTGGACGCCTCCAAGGTCAAGTCGCTGTCGAACGGCGTCAGCTACATCCCCGACGTGCCGACGGCCGACGTGGCCGCCCTCGTGAAGGGGAAGCGGCTCTCGGCCACGATCGACTTCGCCGCGCTCGCCGAGTGCGACGTGATCAGCATCTGCGTGCCGACCCCGCTCTCGAAGAGCCGCGACCCGGACGTGTCGTTCGTCGCCGCCGCCACGGAGAGCGTGCTCAAGTCGCTGCGGGCCGGCCAGCTGATCGTGCTCGAGAGCACCACCTACCCGGGCATGACGGAGGAGTTCCTGCGTCCGCCCCTCGAGCAGAAGGGCTTCGTCGCCGGGCGCGACATCGCGGTGGCGTTCTCGCCCGAGCGCGTGGACCCCGGCAACAAGACCTACGGTGTGGAGAACACCCCGAAGGTGGTGGGCGGCGTCGAGGCCGTCTCCACGCGGCTCGCCGCCGACTTCTACGGCATCGCCGTGCAGAAGGTGGTCCGGGTGAGCAGCGCCGCGGCGGCGGAGATGGCCAAGCTGCTCGAGAACACGTTCCGCAGCGTGAACATCGCGCTGGTGAACGAGGTCGCGCTCATGTGCGACAAGCTCGGGCTGGACGTGTCCGAGGTCATCATGGCGGCCTCGAGCAAGCCCTTCGGGTTCATGCCGTTCCACCCGGGGCCGGGCACCGGCGGGCACTGCATCCCCCTCGACCCCCTCTACCTCTCGTGGAAGCTCCGCACGCTCGAGTACCGCGCGCGGTTCGTCGAGCTGTCCGACGACGTGAACCTGGGCATGCCCCGCTACGTCGTCGAGCGGGTGGTCACCGCGCTCAACGACGAGCGCCGGAGCCTGCGCGGCGCCCGCGTCCTCGTGCTCGGGCTCTCCTACAAGCGCGACGTGGACGACACCCGCGAGTCGCCCTCGTTCGAGATCATCCGCCACCTGCTCCGCGGCGGCGCCGAGGTGTCCTACTCCGACCCGTACGTTCCGACGACGACGGTGGGGGACCGGTCGTTCCAGAGCGTCCCCCTCGACGCCGCCTCGCTCGCCCGCTTCGACGCGGTCGTGGTGGCGACCGACCACCGCGCGTTCCCCTGGGACCTGATCGCCCGCGCCTCGCGCACGATCGTGGACTCCCGCGGCGCGGTGCCGCGGGACCAGGTCGGCGGCGTCCTCTGGCCGCTCTCGGGCCCCGCGGTCCGGGGGGCCGGGAAGCCCGCGGCGGCCCCCGCCGCGGCGGGAGGCGCACGCGCTTGAGCGGTCTCGGCTCCGCCATCTCCCGCGGCCTCCGGCTCGCCTGGCGTCATCGATGGACGTTCGGCGTGCCCGTGGCGACGTTGCTGTTCCCCGCGGCGCTCTACGTCGTGCGGCTGCCCGACACGTACCGCGCGGGGACCCAGGTCTCCGTGATGCCCCGCAGCTCGGCCTCCGGCGGCGGCATCCCGACCGCGCGCGAGCAGCGGACGGAGCAGCTCATGGCCTCGGCCCGGGACCGGGTGCTGGCGCAGCAGAACGTGGAGGCGATGTCGCCCATCCTCTACCCGAAGGCGTCGCCCAAGGACCCCCTCGTCGTGACCGCGGCGCGCGCGCGGGTCTCCTACGACGTGATCGGGGAGGGCACGTTCGGGATCTCCATCGAGGACAAGAGCCCCGCCCTGGCCGCGGCGGCCGTGAACGCGCTGCTCAAGGCGTTCCTCGACGGAGAGCGCAAGGCGAACCTGCGCACCGCCGAGGACCGGCGCGACTTCCACGCGAAAGAGCTGGTCGAGGCGCAGCAGCGCTACGAGGCCGCCCGGCTGCGGCTCGAGGAGGTCCGGACCGCCAACCGGGACACCCTGCCCGAGCTGAAGGAGCAGGTCGCGAGCGAGATCGCCCGCATCGAGCAGGCCATCCAGGGCGTCGAGAACCGGCTCGTCTCGTCGCGGCGGCTGCTCGAGACCTACGACAAGGAGTTCCGCGCGCCCCCGACCTTCGACCCGGGCATCAACCAGCCCACGGTGGACGAGGTCGGGATCGAGCTCGAGCTCAAGGGGCTGCAGGAGAACCTCACGAAGTCGCAGCAGGAGCTGGCGGCGCTCAACGCCAAGTACCAGCCCGGCTTCCCCAAGGTCCAGCAGAAGGAGGAGGAGATCGGCGCCCTCCGCGCGACCATGGCGGAGGCCCAGGGCCGCCTGCGGGACGCGCGGGCGCGCGCGGACAAGGACCGCACCCTCCGGCGCATCACCAGCAGCAAGGACTACGTCGAGACCGTCGAGAACAACCGGCGTCGCGTATTGTCCGACATCGCCGCCGACGAGCGCGAGGTGAACGGCCTCAGGCAGCGGCTCGGCGACGCCCAGGGCCGTCGGGACCGCATGCCCGTCACCGCGGACCTGCTCGCTCCGTACCTCCGCGCGCTCGGCGAGGCCGGCCGTCAGCTCGAGTCGCGCGAGAAGGCCGCCGAGGTCGCCCGCGAGCAGGTCTCGGTCTACGAGCGCGACGAGGTGATCGGCGGCACCATCGACTTCCAGGTGGCGAACTGGGCCGTCGCCCCCGTGCTGCCCTCGGGACCGGGACGGATGAAGTGGCTGGCGTCCGCCGTCGCCCTCGGGCTCGGCATCGGGTACGGCCTGACCGTGCTGCGCCGTCGCTTCGACGAGGGCATGATCGAGGCCACGTCCGACGTCGTGGACCTCGTGCCGCTGGGCGCCCTGGTGGTCTCGGTGCCCATGCTCGGCACGCCGCCGATGCTCCGCCGCGACCGTCGTCTGGACGCGTTGTGCGGGGCCTGGGTCGGCGGCCTCCTGTTCGCCACGATCTGCGTGCTCGCCTGGCACAAGGGATGGATGGACGCGCCGCGCTGGTTCCGCTCCTGGATCGGAGGTGGCGCGTGACCGAGCCGTACGCCCCCGTCTCCGAGGACCGGCCGCTCGTGACCCCGCCGCCCCCCGTGGCCGTCGTCCCCCCCGCGCCCCCCCCCTCCGCCGCGGGATCCCCTCCCCGCGAGCCCGCGGCCGAGCCGCTGGTGACGCCCCCGCCCTCGGCGTCGGCCGCGTCCTCGCATGCGCTCGCACGCTTCGACCGGCAGGATGCGACCCATCGGTACGCCCTGCTCGCGGTCTCGGCCGACGAGGGGCGCATCGTCGCGACGCCGGACCCGGACACGCGCACGGCCGAGGGCTACCTGCGGATGACCGCGCGCATCCTCCTCGAGTCGCCCGCGAAGAAGCCCTGGCGGTCGATCGGGGTGATCAGCGCGCAGGAGGGCGAAGGGCGGACCGCGGCGGCCGTGAACCTCGCGGTCTGCCTCGGCCGGGCGAAGGGACGTCGTGGCCGCGTGCTGCTCGTGGACGGCGACGCGAGGTACCGGACGCTGTCGCGGATGTTCTGCGGCACCGACGCCCCGCCCGCCCCCGGCGCCGCGGAGCCGCGCCATCCGATGCTGATCGGCACGGCGCTTGATGGGGTGGACCTCATGACGGCCCCGATCCTCGACGACGGTCTCACCTTGAGCGCCCCGGGCGCGTGGGTCGAGACGTTCGAGGAGCTGGGGGCCCTCTACCCTCACATCGTGGTGGACTGCCCCTCCGTCCTCGACAACCCCGAGGGCCTCGTCCTGCGCGAGTGCGTCCAGCACCTCGTGGTCGTCGTCCGCGCGGGCCACACCCCCCGCAAGATGGTGCAGAAGGCCATCGGACATCTGGGCGATCGCGTGCTCGGCGTGATCCTGAACGGCTCGTCCGACCGCGCCCCTTCCACGGATCGGTGGAGCTCATGACCCCCGGCACGTCCGTCACCGGCACCGGCTCCCAGCTCCCCACGGACGTGGGCGCGGAGGTCCACGAGGCCATCCTGACCGCGGAGCGCCCCGCGCTCACGCCGGCGCCCCGCGCCGAGGCGGTCCTCGTGCCGCCGGTCGTCCTCGGCCTCGCCGCGACGCTCGGCACCGGGTTCCTCGACCACGCGTTCACCGGCGTCCATGGCGCGCACCTGGTCCTCGGGACCCTCGTGGTGACGTTCCTGGCGCTCCTGCCCAATGCGGTGATCCTGACGTGGGCCCGCGCCCACGGCTCGCGGACGGGCTTCTTCGTCGCGCCGGCAGTGGGGGTCGTGTTCGCGGCGGTCGGCGCGGGCCTCGTGCCCGGCCCGGACGCGCACCCGGTCGCGCTCGCGGGCGCCTGCGTGCTCGGCTTCCTGGCGCCGCTGCTCTGGAGGCCGTGGCAGGACCGGTGGATGGAGAAGCGGGTCGAGCGCGTGAGCCTGCTCGCGCCCTCGGTCCTCGCGGCCGCGGACGCCATCGAACGCCTCGAGGTCGTGCCCTGGATCCGCGTGCTGTCCGTCCTGGTGCCCGAGGGCGACGCCGAGGTGGCGGGCCGCCTCCTCAAGCGCCCCGTCGCCCGCGCGCCCCGCGGGGGCCCGCGCCTCGAGCGCCGCGTGATCGTCTCCTGCCCCATGCGCGATCCCGCGGTCGGCCGGTCCATCGCGGAGCTCGTGGCCCGCGGCCACGACCTGACGAGCGAGAGCGCCACCCTCCGGCGCGCGGAAGGCCGCGTGGACGTGGGGCGGGCGGACCCCCTCAACATCCTGCTCGGGCGGCCGAGGTCGCGTTGGTTGGATGCGTCGTCGAGAATTCTCGACATCGTCGGCTCCCTGCTGCTGATCGTCGTCCTCTCGCCGGTCCTCCTGGCCGTGTCGCTCGCGGTGGTCCTGAGCAGCGGGTTCCCCGTGTTCTACAAGCAGCTGCGCGTGGGCCGCGGGGGCCGCCCGTTCCACGTCATCAAGTTCCGCAGCATGCGCAAGGACGCGGAGAAGCTCTCCGGCCCCGTGTGGGCGACCGAGGAGGATCCCCGGATCACCTCCGTCGGCCGCTTCCTGCGCCGGTACCGCCTCGACGAGCTCCCCCAGCTGTTCAACGTCCTGATGGGCACGATGGCCCTCGTCGGCCCCCGCCCCGAGCGGCCGCACTTCTGCGACGTGCTGCGCGAGCAGGTCCCGCTGTTCGAGCTGCGGACCATCGTCCGCCCCGGCCTCACGGGGTGGGCCCAGGTCCGCCTCGCGTACGGCGCGAGCAGCGACGACGCGGCCGCCAAGCTCGCCTACGACCTCTACTACGTGGGCCACCGCTCCCCGTGGTTCGACCTCGCGATCCTGGTCGAGACTGCCCGCGTCGTGCTGACCGGCGAAGGCGCGCGGTAGGCGAGAGCGCGCCCGCGCACGGCGCTGCCCCCTGGGTGCGGCTCGCGCGGGGCGACGTCGAGGGTGCCGCGACCGGACGGGCTGTGGGCCGGACCTCCGCCCCGTACCGTCCCGGAAGACTCCCGGTCCGGGGCTCCGTGACGTACGGCCTGCAGGACGTCGCGCGCTCTCGGCGGGGGCGGCCTTCGCCCGCCGAGCCCGGGGAGGCTCCACGCCGTCGCCGCCGGGTCGGGCCCGTGGAGGGGTGGAGGGAGGCCAAAACCGCCGGAAGGGGCGCCCGCGCGCCCGTGCGTCGCGGGGCCTCGGCGACCGATCAGCCGCGCAGGCCGCGTCGCGCCTCGAGGAGGATCGCGAGGGGCACGGGGAGGACTGCCACGACCAGCATCACGAGCGCGATGGGCTCGAGCCCGATGCCGAAGTGGCGGGCGAGCCGCAGGTAGTCGTTCACGAGGCCGAACGAGCCGCTCTCCGCGTACGCGCTCCTCGCCGCGCTCTGGAACACGAGGCCCCCGCAGAGCGAGACGTTGCGCCCCACGAGGTACCAGCCCACCATCGAGTGCGTCGCCCGCTCCTCCGGCGTCCCCGAGAACCCGCCGTCGAGGGCCTGGAGGAGGAGGACGGTCGCGAACCCCGCCTCGCCGAGGTGACCGGCGACCAGGAACGCCACCTCGCGGGTCTCGGTGTAGGCGATCGCCGGGTAGCAGAGCAGGGCGAGCCCGAGTGCCACCCGGCCCACCGGCCGGGCGCGAAAGCGCACGAGCAGGGCCGCGAGCGCCACCATCACCATGCCCCGGAGCAGCATGGAGGGCTCGCCGTGGATCGCCGCGGCGTGACCGTCGATGCGGATCGCCGGCACCGTGGGGCAGCCGAGCAGCCAGCCCATGGCCGCGTGCCCGGTCTCGTGGAAGAGCGAGCCGAGGAACCAGCCCATGTAGCGCAGGATGGGCGTGAACGTCAGGATCGGCGCGAGGACGAGGCCGCTGAGCAGGAAGAACCACGGCTCCGGGACGCCGAGGATCCGCGGCACCCCGACGATCCGAGGCAGCTGGTCCGGGGACGGCGGGGTCCTCTCGGCGGCCGCTCCCCAGGGGGAGAGGGGCCTTTCGGGCCGCGTCGGCAGGGCCGCGGAGCGGGGCTCGGGCGCCTCCGCGGCCGACCCGACGTCCGGCGGGGTCGTCGCCCGGGACGCGGAGGCGAGCGGCGCGCTGCACCCCCCGCAGAACCGGTCCGTGGGACGCCGCTCCACGCCGCAGAAGGGGCAGGCGGTGGGGGCGAGCGTTCTCTCCATCGCCCCACCCCATCGGCCAGGGGATCCGCGTCCCTTCATACCGAGTCCTCCTAGGCAGCACTGCGGCGGGCTCCCGACCGCCGACCGGGAGGCCTTCCGGGAACGCGCCCTCCTCCCCCGTGTCCGATGGGGGATCGCCGGAGACGCCATGGTCCGTTTCGCCCGCCGTCCCCCCCTCCTCCCCGTCCTCGGCGGGTTCCTCCTTGCCGGGCTTGCGGCGGTGCCCACGCGGGCCGGCGACCCCCCGGCCCCCGGGGCGCCCTCCGCACCGCCCCCCGAGGAGGGGACCTCCCTCACCGTCTACTCGTCTGCCGACCCCGCCGGGTTCGACCCGCAGCAGTTCGTCGCGCAGCAGCGGGCGGGGGCCGACCCGAGCGCGGCGTGGCAGGTGCCCGGCTACGGGATCGTGAAGGAGAGCCGATCGGTGAGCCTCGTCGCCGGGCGGAACGAGCTGAAGCTCACCGACGTCGCGCAGTTCATCGACCCGACGACGGTGTCCTTCACCGATCTCACCTCGCCCGCGGGCACCGCGGTGCTCGAGCAAGCCTTCCGGTTCGACCTCGCCTCGCGCGACAAGATCCTCGAGCGCTACCTCGGCGCGACGATCGCCCACGAGGCGCTCGACAAGGGGCAGGTCGTGGTCCGGGTCGAGGGCCGGGTCCTGTCCGTCAACCAGGGCACGGTCGTCCTCGAGACGAAGGAGGGGCTGCGCTTCCTCCCCACCGCCGACCCGGGGCTCCGCCTGCCCGCGCTGCCCGAAGGCCTGCTCACGAAGCCCACCCTCGTGTGGAAGCTCGACGCGGACGCGGCGGGCGCGCACCGGATCCGCACCACCTACAAGACGGCAGGCCTCACCTGGCGCGCCGACTACACCCTCGTCCTCGACGCCGCCGGCGCCCGTGCCGACCTGGGCGCCTGGGTGACGCTCGTCAACCTCTCGGGCGCGTCGTACCGCGACACGCGCCTCAAGCTGGTCGCCGGGGACGTACGCACGGTGGAGCCGACCTCCTGGGATGCCCACACGCCCGACGACAAGGACGAGCTCAGCGACGGCGGGAGCGCCGGCTTCGAGGAGAGGTCGTTCTTCGAGTACCACCTCTACACGCTCCCGCGCCGCACGGACGTCCTCGACGCCGCGACCCAGCAGATCGCCCTCTTCCCCACCGTCGTCGGGGCCACGGCCTCGAGGCTGCTCGTCTACGACGGCCTGCCGGAGGCCGGCGGATGGGGCGCGTTCGCCGAGCCGCGCACGGACCGCGACGTCGGCTCGCAGGCGAACCCGAAGCTCGACGTGTACGTCCGGTTCCGCAACGAGAAGGCGAACCGGCTCGGGATCCCTCTTCCCAAGGGCAAGGTCCGCGTCTTCCAGAAGGACGACGCCGACGGCACGCTCGAGTTCGTGGGCGAGGACCTCATCGACCACACCCCGAAGGACGAGACGGTCCTCGTGAAGGTGGGCCAGGCGTTCGACGTCGTCGGCGACCGCACGCAGACGGACTTCCAGGTGGACACCCGCCGCCGGCAGATGACCGACTCGTACCGGATCGTCCTCCGCAACCACAAGGACGTCCCCGTCACGGTGCTCGTGCGCGAGCACCTGTTCCGCTGGACCTCCTCGGAGATCCTCACCCCGAGCGACCCCTTCACGAAGGTGGACGCCCGCACGATCCAGTTCGAGGTGACCGTCCCGCCGAACGGCGAGAAGGCCGTCACCTACGCCGCCCGCTACACCTGGTGACCCGAAGGAACCCCCCATGCTCCCCCGCCTCGCCCTCCTCGGCCTCTCCGCCGCCCTGCCCGCGGCCCTCTGCCTGCCCGGCGCCCCCGCGTCGGCGGGCGACGAGCCCGAGGGCCCGTCCCTCACCGTCTACTCCTCCGCAGACCCCGCCGGGTTCGACCCCCAGCAGTTCGTCGCCCAGCAGCGCCAGGGCTACAACCCCGGCTTCGCGTGGCAGGTGCCGGGCTTCGGCGTCGTGAAGGAGGTCCGCTCCGTGGACCTCGCGGCCGGCGTGAACGACCTTCCGTTCACCGACGTCGCCGAGTTCATCGACCCGACGACGGTGTCGTTCACCGATCTGACCGCGCCGACGGGCACGTCGGTCCTCGAGCAGGCGTTCCGGTTCGACCTCGCCTCGCGCGACAAGATCCTCGAGCGCTACCTCGACAAGACGATCGCCCACGAGACGCTCGACAAGGGGCAGGTCGTGGCCCGGGTCGAGGGCCGGGTCCTCTCCGTCAACCAGGGCACGGTCGTCCTCGAGACGAAGGAGGGGCTGCGCTTCCTCTCCACGTCGGACCTCGGCCTGCGCCTGCCCGCGCTCCCCGAGGGGCTGCTCACGAAGCCGACCCTCGTCTGGAAGCTGTCGAGCGCGGCCGCGGGCCGGCATCAGGTGCGCACCACGTACCAGACCGCCGGGCTCACCTGGCGCGCCGACTACAACCTCGTCCTCTCCTCCGACGCGACCAAGGCCGACCTCGGCGCGTGGGTGACCCTCCTCAACCTCTCGGGCGCCTCCTACCGCAACGCCACCCTCAAGCTGGTCGCGGGCGACGTGCAGCGGATCCAGCCCCGCGGGGGCCGGGGCCGCGCCTACCCCGCGCCCGCGCTCGCGGCGAAGAGCGCGGAAGCCGGCTTCGCCGAGAAGTCCTTCTTCGAGTACCACCTGTACACGCTGCCGCGCAAGACCGACGTGCTCGACGCGGCGACCCAGCAGCTCACCCTCTTCCCGACGGCCCAGGGCGCCACGGTCGCCAAGGTGCTCGTCTACTACGGCCTGCCCGAGGCGGCCTCCTGGGGCTTCTTCGCCGAGCCGCGGACCGATCGCGACATCCGCTCGTCCGCGAACCCGAAGGTGGACGTCTACGTCCGCTTCAAGAACGAGCAGGCCAACCAGCTCGGCATGCCGCTGCCGAAGGGCAAGATCCGCGTCTTCCAGAAGGACGACGCCGACGGCACCCTCGAGTTCGTCGGCGAGGACCTGATCGACCACACGCCGAAGGACGAGACCGTCCTGGTGAAGGTCGGTCAGGCGTTCGACGTGGTCGGCGACCGCACGCAGACGGACTTCCAGGTGGACACCCGCCGCCGGCAGATGACCGACTCGTACCGGATCGTCCTCAAGAACCACAAGGACGTGCCCGTGCGCGTGCTCGTGCGGGAGAGCCTGTTCCGCTGGACCACGTGGGAGATCCTGGCCCCGAGCGATCCCTTCGTGAAGAAGGACGCGCGCACGATCGAGTTCGAGGTGGAGGTGCCCCCGAACGGCGAGAAGGCCGTCACCTACGCCGCGCGCTACGCCTGGTAGGCCGCGCTCGCGGGCGGCGCGGCGGCTCCCCCTCCCCGCTTCCCGGGTCCCACGGCCCCGTCCAGGCTACTTCTTCCAGCGGACCGTCATCTCCTCGCGCTTGCCGAGCGCCTTGCGCAGCAGGGCGATCATGTCCTTGTCGGCGCCTTCCTCGGCGAGCATGTCGAGGGTGTCCGCGTCGAACCAGTAGTCGCGGTCGTCCATGCCCTCCTCCTCCAGCTGGTCCTGGAGGAACTGGAACTGGGCTTCGGTGACGGTGCCGATGAGGGCCCCGGTCTCGTCGTCGATGAGGCGGATCATGGCCCCATCGTAGGGACCCGGGGCCGTCCGGGCAACGGGGAGCGCGGGAGAGCCCCCCCGTGCTTACATGGGCGGCCGTCCGGGGCGGGTCGCCGCGCCCTCCGAGGAGCCCCCGTGCGCCTGTACGTCGTCGAGGACCACCCGCGGATCGCCGCTTTCCTGCGGAAGGGGCTCGAGGAGGAGGGGTTCGTCGTCGAGGCGTTCGACGACGGCGGCAAGGCGCTGGACGCGCTCCTGTCCTCCCCGCCGGACGCGTGCGTGCTCGACGTGATGCTGCCGGGCCTCGACGGCTTCGAGGTCGTGCGCCGCGCGCGCGAGGGCGCGTGCGCGACCCCCATCCTCCTGCTGTCGGCCCGGGGGAGCGTGGACGACCGGGTGAACGGGCTCAGGCTCGGCGCCGACGACTACCTCGCGAAGCCGTTCGCGTTCGAGGAGCTGGTGGCGCGCGTGCGGGCGCTGCTGCGGCGGGGCGCGACGTCGGGCACGGTGCTCTCCTACGCGGACGTGACGCTCGACCTCGGCAAGCGGGAGGTGCGGCGGGCCGGGCGGCGGATCGACCTCACGCCCCGCGAGCTCGCCCTCCTCGACCTCTTCCTCCGGCGCCCCGAGATCGTGCTGTCGCGCACCGTGATCGGCCAGAAGGTGTTCGGCCTGAGCTTCGACCCCGGCACGAACGTCGTGGACGTCTACGTCGGCTACCTGCGCAAGAAGCTCGCGGAGGGCGGCCCTCCGCTCGTGCACACCGTGCGCGGCGCCGGGTACGT
>CAZJJQ010000017.1:0-19054 GCA_964546345.1 uncultured Planctomycetales bacterium | reverse complement strand
AGCAAAGGGGCGTCCCCAACCCCCGACATACAAGGGGGTAGGCGGCGGCGTAAGCCGACGCCGTAGGGGGCGAAAGCCCCCTGAAAAGGGGGCGGGTTCTTCGGGGAGGGGCCCCACGCGTCTTCCGCGTGGGGAGGCGCCCCGGGGTTCAAATCCCCCCACCCCCCCCGGTCGCGGGCGCCCCCCCGCCTCCGCCTCCGCTCCGCCTCCGCCTCCCCCCCGCCTTCCGCTCCGGGTCCGGTCCCCTCCGCCTCCCCTCCGGTTCTGCTCCGGGTCCCCTCCCCTCTCCCCCCGCACCCCTCCTCCCGAGCCTTTCGCCCCGGGTTCCGCCGTCCGGTTCCATCTTCCTGCTGGGAATTCGTGGGCACTTGGCGGTACACTCCCGGATGCGCCCAGGACCCCCCCGGGCGTCGGTTCCTGCTCGGCGCCTCCCTCGCTGGAGGCCCAAGACCGGGGACGCTGGACGTCGGGCACGTCCGGTTTCCCGCCGGGACCGTCTGGAACGGCGCCGCGGGCCGGCGACCGTGCGGCTCGTTGGCTCGGGGCGGGGGCCCCGGGGATCGGAGTTTCTTCCGTGCGACGGATCTTCCACGCCTCCTCGGTCGCGGTGTTCGCCTGCGCAGCCCTCGGGGCCGCCGGGTGCGGTGGCGGGGCTCCCGGCTCCCCGGCGGGGCACAACGTGCCCCACCCGGTGGTCGTGCAGTTCTCGCCCACCATGAGCCCGATCAACACCGACACCGGCCAGGCGAACCCCACGTACACGGACGGGGCGCTGACGGTGAACACCGATCCCGCCTACCCGGGCAAGATCGCCGTGATCTTCAACAAGACGAAGATCGACCCGCGTTCGGTGTTCATCGGCGGCAACCCCGGCCTCGGGCTCGACCTGTCCGCGATCCAGTTCCTCCAGTACATCCCCGGCACGGGCAACATCCCGCTCCTGCCGGCGGTCAACGGCGTGGACGTCCTCGAGGACCGCATCATCTTCACGCCGTCGGTGCTCCCGCTGCCCGACGGCCAGTACTCGGTCGGCATCTTCGCGAACCTGAAGAGCGTCGAGGGCGACTCCGCCGACAAGACGCCGGTCTTCCACAGCTTCACGGTGGGGGCGGCCGACACGATCTCCCCGATCGTGGTCACGACCGTGCCGATCAACGGCGCGTCGAGCGTCGGGGCGGGTGCCGCGCCCCCGGCTCCTCAGGCCGGCCAGACCAACGTCGCCGACGTGCGGACGAAGATCTTCGGCCCCACGAGCCCCGACATCATCATCCGCTTCAGCGAGTCGATCTCGTCCGCCACGGTCTCGACCAACACGATCCAGGTCGTGGACGCCGGCGCGTTCATCCCCGGCGGCGGCGCCCCTCCGGCGATCGCGCCCGCCCCCGGCTTCCCGAAGCTCAAGAGCATGCTCGACACGTCGAGCCTGCCCAGCAACGGCTTCGAGATCGTCTGGCGCGCGGATCCCACGCTCGGCGGCCTTCCGTTCGGCACGCAGGTCCAGGTGACGGTCATCGGCAGCGACGGCGGCGCCAACACCGCGCCCATCAAGGATCGCAGCGACAACCCCCTCCTGCTGTCCTACGTCTTCCAGTTCCAGACCGTCGCTCCGCCCAACCTCCCCGTGAACCCGGAGCCCGAGTACGCGGTGTGGTTCTCGGCCTCGGACCGCGTGGGCGCCATCGACGCGATCAACCAGAAGGAGGTCGCGCTCACGTTCCTCGGCACCCAGACGACCCCGATCCAGCGGAACGTCCTGCCGACGCAGACGGACAAGATCACGACGAAGGGCAACCTCGGGCTGTCGTTCGACCCGCTCGAGATCTCCATCGACTCGCGCACCGACGGCGCGTCCTGCCACACGTTCGCGTACGTGCAGTCGTTCCAGTCGGGGCAGATCATCGTCGTCAACACGCGCACGTCGCTCCCGGTGGCGCTCATCAACACGCCGAGCCCGGGCGGCCTGTCGAACCAGACGGGCGGCGGTCAGGCGGCCAACGTGCTCATCGCCACGAACTCCTCGGCCAACACGTTCACGGCCTTCGACATCAACAACATCCGTCCGGGCCTGCAGGTCCTCACGGGGCCGATCTTCGTGAGCGAGGTCTCGCCGACGGGCAACACCCCGAAGGCGGTGTCGATCACCGCGCCGGTCAACGGCGCCTTCAACCGTGAGTTCGTCTTCGGCGGCCCCGGCATCCCGGTGATCTTCATCACCCTGTTCACGGACGGCGTCCTCACGACGACGAACCTCGGCACGGGGCAGGCGATCAAGCAGTTCGCGCTCGGCAGCAACGCGTTCCCCAACGACATCTCGGTCACCGCCTGCTACCAGCCGAGCCCGGTCGAGCCGGTCCTGATGTACGCCGCCATCTCGGAGGGCGGTCCCGGCATCCCCGGCGAGGGCAAGGTGACGTACTACACGGCCGGCCCCGGCTGTGGCACGGGTCTCTCGAACAACGCGCGCCCCGACTCGCTCACCGGTGAGCTCGGCGGCTTCGACGCCCCCGCCGGCCTCGACGAGATCTTCCCCTTCGCGCCCACCGGCGCGTTCTTCGCGCTCGCCGAGTCGGGCTCGACGAAGAACCAGCTGGTGACGCTCGGCATGGCCCCGTCCACGACGCGCGCCACGGGCCCGCGCATCATCCGCGAGTTCAAGACGGGTGCGAACCCGGTCGCGGTCGCCCACCTCACGTCGTGGTTCGCGCCCAACGTGGGAGGCAGCATCTGCCGCCTCGGCGCCCCGCTCTGCCCGCAGAAGGGCATCGCGTTCACGCCGCCCCCCTGCTGGTACTACGGGACCGAGCAGTTCCCGGCGACTCCGGACCAGAGCGGCGATCCGTCGATCGACCTCTACGTGTGCGCGCGCGGCGCGGGTCGCGTGGACGTGCTGGACTCCACGACGGGCACGCCCGCCGTGAGCAGCCCGGTCTCGATCCCGGGCGGGGGGTCGGGGGGGGGGCGGGGCCCGCTGTCGCCCCCCGTGCCCCGCCCCCCCCCCGGGGCCCCCCCCCCCCGCGGGGCCGCCCCCCGCGCGGCCGCGGGCCCGGCGGCTTTCGGGGCCACGAACCGGGGCGGTCCGCGGCCCGTTCCCCTCGGCATGAAGCCGGTCCTGCTCCTTCTCGCGGCGGGGCTGCTGAGCGCCACGGCGTGGGCGGGCTGGGGACCCTCGACCGATGCCGTGGAGGGGCCCGACCTCGAGGTCACGGACGCGGCCAACTCCGCCTCGGCGCCCGTTCCCCTCGAGGAAGGCGCGCCGTGCCCGTCGGTGCATCTCGCCTCTGCGTTCCGCCTCGCGGCGCCGGCTCCCGTCGCCGAGCACGGGGACGAGACGTTCGCGGTGCTCTGCGATGGGGAGGCGCCGCTCCCGGATGACGAGGATCTGCCCCGGGATCCGGCCCCCAAGCCCGCGGAGGCCCTGCCGCTGGATGTCCTGCTGGTGGACGCGGAGACGGGCCTGCCGAGCGCACGGGCCATCGGCAGGCTCGTGCCGGCCGACGAGCAGGCGGATGCCCGCCGACACCCCGTGGGTTGGGTGCCCGTGAAGGAGGCGAAGGTCGCGGTGGCGCTCGAGGTCACCGCGGGCCCTGGCGAGGTCGCGTGGGACACGCCGCGTCTGGACGCCAGCGTCTCCCGCTACGCGGAGCGCCTCCGGGTCGGCCATCCGCTCCGGCGCGAGGTCACGACCCTGGTCTCGGTCGAGACGGCCGACGGCGGGGCGCCGGTCGGCGAGCTCGACGTCTCCGCCTGGGTGGCGGGTTCGCCCGTCGGGGCGCCGGCCCGCGAGGTTCACCGCGATCGCGCCGACGCTCCCGGCCGTGCGACCGTGCAGGTGCCCGGCATCGCCCTGCTGCATGGGGAGCGCCTGTCGATCACGGTCCGCGAGACGCGTGGAGACGCGACGTTCACCGCGGGGTGGGAGACGATCCTCGGGCAGGATCGACCGACGCGGCTCGACGCCGAGGTGGTGCTGCCCGCGGCTCCGGACCGTCTGCCGTCCTTCCTCGGGCGGGGCAGCCACCGGACCCTTCGCTGCGGGTGCGGCTGCCGCCGGGTGCGCGAGCCTCGTGAGACCGGCGTCCTCCTCCTCGGGGTGCTGCGGACCGACGGACGCCCCGCGGCTGGAGCCGAGGTGCTCGTGCGATCGCAAGAGGACGGCTCCCTCGCTTCGTTTCGACGCATCCTCGACGCGCGGGGGCGCGCCCTCGTGAGCGGCATCGAGGAGGGGCGGTGGGAGGTGGCCCTCACCGAGGTGGGGCTCGTGCCGACGACGGACGTCGTGCACGTGGCCGCCGCACGGACCACCACCCACTCGATGCGGGAGGGGCCCGGCGCGACCCTCGAGGTCGAGGTCGTGGACGAGGCCGGGCACCCCCTTCCGCACGCGACGGTGGAGGTGCGGGAGACCCCGTCCGGGGTCGAGTGGGTGGACCTCGTGGGGGACGTCGAACGCCTCGATCCGTTCACGGACGAGGCCGGGCGGCGGACGCTGTCGCGCCTGGGCCGGGGCCCGACCCGGTTGCGGGCGCGCTACGGATCCCGTTCGGGCGAGCAGATCGTGGACGTCCCGCCCGCGGGGATCGTGCCCGTGCGGCTGATCGTGAGGTAGCGGCAACCGGCCTCGGGGCGCCCGATCCGGCTTCCGGCGCCGCGCGCTCTCCCGCTCGAGCCGTCGGGTGTGCCCACCCCCAAGCGCCGGGGTGACGTCT
Source organism: uncultured Planctomycetales bacterium (assembly GCA_964546345.1). Taxonomy (GTDB): domain Bacteria; phylum Planctomycetota; class PLA2; order PLA2; family JAEUHO01; genus JAYTCP01. Next base: position 14,348 of record CAZJJQ010000017.1, on the reverse strand, counting down.
CCGGCGCCGTCTCCCTCCCCCCGCGCCCCCCTCCTCCCCCTGCGGGCCGTTCCCTCCCCTCCGCGCGCCCCGGCGGATCCCCGCCGTCGTCAGATCGATGCGCTCGTCTCGCCGACGCGGACGATCTCGCGCACCTCGTCCACCGTGGTGGCGTCGAGGAGGCGCGCGCGCAGGTAGTCGCTCTGCATGAGCCCCGCGATCTTCTGCAGGAAGCGCGCCTGGGTGCCCGCCGCGGCCTCGCCCGGCGTCAGGAGCAGCAGGACGAGGCGGACGGGCCGGCCGTCGGGGGCCAGGTACTCGATGCCCTCGGCCATCCGGGCGAACGCCGCGCGCGGCTGCTGGAGGCCCGGCACCCGCGCATGCGGCACGGCGATGGAGCCCGCGACGCTCGTGGGCACCTTCTTCTCGCGGGCGAGGACGGCCTGGGTCGCGAAGGCGTGGCTCACGCCCTCGACGCCCTCGACCGCCAGGCGCACGAGCTCGACGATGAGGTCGAGGCGGTCGGTGATCGGAGGGTCGAGCAGGATGGCCTCGGGCCGCAGGAGCTCGTGCAGGGAGAGCGCCGCCTCGGGCTCGAACTCGTCGTGGATGTCGCCGATCAGCTCCTCCACGATGTCCTCGAGGGTGAACATGCCGACGTCCTCGCCCTTCGCGTCGGTCACGATGCCCATGTGCTCGCCCGAGCGTTGGAGGCGCCGCAGCGCGACCTCGAGCAGGATCTCCTGGGAGACGCGCGGGAGCTTGAGCACCTCGCGCCGGACGTCGGGGACGCGTCCGAGGAGGAGGTCCACGAGGATGGTCTTCACGTGGATGAAGCCGAGGATGCGGCCCTTGGGCCCGTCCCGGAGCGGGTAGCGCGACAGCCGCTTCTGCGCGATGACGGCCGCGTTCTCGGGCCACGGACGCGTCGCGTCGAGGAAGGCGACCCGATCGAGGGGGACGGAGACGTCCTTGAGCGTCAGGCTGCCGAAGTCGAAGGCGTTCTCGAGCAGCAGCAGGTGGTGGAAGGAGAACCCGCCCTGCTCCTGGGAGGCGCCGAGGATCGACCTCATCTCCTCCTCGGTGTAGGCGACCTCCGCCTCGCTCGCGAGCGGGACCCGCGCCAGGCGCAGCACCGCGCGCGACGCCCCGTTCATGATCGCGAGCGGGATCGAGAAGATGCGGTGGAACAGGCGCAGGGGTCGCGCCACGAACAGGGTGGAGGCCTCCGCGTGCTGGATGGCGATGGACTTCGGCGCCAGCTCGCCCACCAGGATGTGGAGGAAGCTGATCAGCATGAAGGCGAGGGTCACCGACACCCCGTGCGCGGCGGCCGTCGTCAGCCATCCCGGGGCCCCGACCACCCGCTCGATGAGCCCCGCGAAGGCCGGCTCCCCGATCCAGCCGAGCGCGAGGCTTGCGAGCGTGATCCCGAGCTGCGTCGCCGAGAGATAGGAGTCGAGCCGCGAGATCATGTCGCGCGCGAGCTTCGCGTTCTCGACCCCGTCGGCAGCCAGCTCCTCGAGCCGCGTGGACCGGACCTTGACGATCGCGAACTCGGCGAGCACGAAGAAGGCGTTCAGCAGGACGATCAGGAACGCGACGAGGATCAGGCCGAGCTCGCCGAGCATGGGGTCTCCGGGGGCCGCCCCCGGATCGGGGCGGGGCATGACGGTACCGGAAACCACGGGTCTGCCGAGAGGGGGCTGACCGGGGGGGGGCGGGGGGGCGCCGCACCGCGGGGCGCGAGCTCGAGCCGCGGAACCGGCGTGTGGACCGGACAGGGAGGTGGGGGGCGCCGGGGGGCGGGGGGGCGGGGGACCCTGCCGGGCTCGGGGGCAGGCACGGGCGGGGGCGTGACCTGCACCGACGCGCCCCCGGCGGGCTCCTTCCCCCCGCCCCCGCATTCGGAGCTCCCAGGCACGCACAGGTCCGCGTTCTGCGGGTCGGTGGACCCGCTTCACGGGACTTTGACGCAATTCCGCTCGTCCCTTGGCGGATCCTCCCGACCCTCCCCTCCGTTGCCGCAGACCTCCTCGCACGGGCGAGGGGGCGGCGTCGGGCCCGGGCAGGGTCCCGCGCCATGGTCCTCACCCACGGGAGGGTTCTCCGATGAGTCAGCGATGGATCGCGGTGCTCGGGACGCTGGGGCTCGTCGCCCTGGCGGCCCCGGCATTCGCCGACGAGGCGTCCGACCTCCGCCGGGAGCTCGACGCGCTCAAGCAGCGCCTCGATGCGCAGGACCGCAAGGTCCGCGAGATGGAAGGCACGGCGATCACCCAGCAGGAGGTGGATGCGGCCGTGATGGCCTACGTCGGCAGCGCGCCCGCCCCGGTCCTCGTGGCCGGCGACGAGGGCGGCAAGGCCGGGTGGCCGCTCGGCAAGAAGCCCTTCATCAAGGAGGGCCCCAACAAGCTCGAGTTCGCCTTCCGCAACCAGGTTCGCTGGAGCGGGATGTTCTACGGCAACGACGCCGTGGGCACGCGCATCTCGCCCGCACCGGTCCGTTTCTCGGGCGAGGAGCCCAACGATCGCACGGGCTTCGAGATCGAGCGGCTCTACTTCGGTCTGGACGGCACGGTCTTCTGCGAGGACCTCTCCTTCAAGCTCGAGCTCAACTTCGACAACGACAGCGGCACGGGCGTCGAGAAGAAGCTGGCCTACCTCGACTGGAAGTACGCGGGCGAGCACCACATCCGGGCAGGCGCCGACAAGGTGGCCTACTGCTACGAGGAGAACAACTCCTCGAGCGCGATCGCGTTCGTCGATCGGTGCATCGTGACGAAGGCATTCGAGCTGAACTACGACACCGGCGTGTCCCTCTGGGGCTACTTCGGGGGCTGCGACTGCCCGAAGCGCTTCATGTACAAGGCGCAGGTCTCGACCGGCGAGGGCCGCATCGACCGCGGCTCGATCTTCAGCTTCGACGCGGCGGACACCTACTCCGACCAGATGCTCTTCGCGGCGATGTTCGAGTGGAACATCACCTGCGACGAGTGGAAGTGGGACGAGGTGGACAATCGGCCCTGCGAGAAGCGCTGCAAGCTCCTGGCGAGCCTCGGCGCCTCCGCCTACTACGAGAACGACGACGACCTGAAGCGCGACCAGTGGGGCGGCCTGGCCATCCGGGGGCCCAGCAGCGCGAAGGCGGACCGGCTCGGCCTCAACGCGTGGTTCCGCGCCGCGTACAACGGGTGGACGTTCGTCCTCGAGGGTCACCAGCGCCAGATCGACTTCACGGGCGGCAGCACGGCGGCCACGGAGACCGACATGGGCGCGCACGCCCTCGTCCACTACCGCTTCGCCGAGAGCAACTGGGGCGTCGGCGTCCGGGCCGCGATGGTCTGGCTGGACGACGACTACCTCACGGTCACCGTCAACAACCAGACGAACCCCATCGCCGACACGATCACCGAGTTCGGCGCGGTCGTGAACTACTTCTTCTGGGACCACAACAACAAGGTGTCGCTGGACGTGAACTTCATCCAGGACAACTCGGGCGTGACGTCGAGCAGCTCAGGCTACCTGGCGAACAACCCCGGCAAGGGCGTCATCGTGGAGGACGGGATCATGGTCCGCCTCCAGTGGCAGCTCAACTTCTAGGCCCGATCCCCTCACGCACCTCCTCCGGGGCCCGCCCACCGGGCCCCGGCTCCGATTCCTCCCGGCTCGTGCGGCCCGTACGGGGGCGCGACGGGCTCCGGCGGGGGCGTGTGCCGACGCCCCCGCCGACTTCCTTCCTCCACCGCAGAGGCCCCCGTGGCCCCGGAGCCCCGAACCGATGAACTCCCTGCGTCGCCTGCTCTCCACCCTCTCGCTCGTCGCCATCGCCCTCGTCGGCACCGCCTGCGCCTGTGCGTACGGCAAGTGCATCAAGGAGCCGCCCTGTGGCCCTTGCGAGGACCCGTGCTGCCTGTCCACCGTCCAGGTGAAGTCGCGCGAGGCCAAGACCCACGCGCTGCCCGGCGGTCCCACCGTGTACTCGTACGACGAGAAGACGTACATCCTGTTCTCCGAGAAGGGCCTGGCCGACTTCCAGAAGGACCCGGCCGTCTTCGAGGAGAAGGCCATCCGTTCCATGAAGGGTGGGGTCAGCTATCGGACCGACATCAACGTCGGTGAACAGGTGGACCTCTCGCAGTACGTCTCGAGCGCCCGTCCCTTCGTCAAGTAGGGCGTCCTCCCCCCCCCGGGCCCCCCCGCCCCCGCCGCGGGGAGGCCGCCCGGGGCCGGTCGGGGCCGCCGCCGGCCCCCGGTTCACGTTCGGGCGCCCCGTCGTCCGGGCCGAGGGCCGGAGGGGCCGGGACGGGGCGAGGGCGACCAGGGGCGCGACGGGGGCCGGGGGTGGCCGCGGGCGGAGGGTGGGAGACGAAGAGGGGACACGCTGCGGGCGCCGTGCGGTGCGGCAGGTCGGGGGGGATCCCCGCTTCGCTGGAGGGCCAGCGACTGGGCGCGCGTCAGGGCGGCCCCCCCCCGCGAACTTCTATCCCCGTCTTTACCTGGCCTTCACGAATCCCCCCGATCCTCGCGCCCGCACACGAAGGACCCCAAGGGTCGCCCCGACGCCGAGGCGTCGGCACCCACGAGGAGGATCGACATGAAGCACTTCCGCACGATGGTCGCGATCACGGCGCTCGCCGCGGTGGCCGGCCTCTCCGGCCGGGGCGCCCGGGCCGACGTGGACCCCGCGCTCCCGGCCTACCAGCCGGCCCAGGGCGTCTCGGGCAATCTCAACAGCATCGGCTCGGACACCCTCAACAACCTCATGACGTTCTGGGCGGAGGGCTTCACCAAGCGCTACCCGAACGTCAACATGCAGATCGAGGGCAAGGGCTCGACCACGGCCCCCCCTGCCCTGATCGCGGGGACCGCCCAGTTCGGCCCGATGTCGCGCGAGATGAAGGCCGACGAGTCCAACAAGTTCGAGGAGAAGTTCGGCTACAAGCCGACGGTCGTGCGCGTCGCCCTGGACGCCCTGGCGGTCTACGTCCACAAGGACAACCCGATCCAGTCCCTGACGCTGCAGCAGGTGGACGCGATCTTCTCGAGCACCCGCAAGTCCGGGGCGCCCGCCGACATCACCACCTGGGGACAGCTCGGGCTCACCGGCGAGTGGGCCGGCAAGGCGATCAGCCTGTACGGCCGCAACAGCGCGTCGGGCACCTACGGCTACTTCAAGGAGCACGCGCTCGCCAAGGGCGACTACAAGTCCACGGTGAAGGAGCAGCCCGGTAGCGCCGCCGTGGTGCAGGGCGTCTCCGCCGACCTGGGTGGCATCGGCTACAGCGGCATCGGCTACAAGACCTCCGAGGTCCGGGCCGTCCCGATCGTGGGGAAGGACGGCAAGCCGTACGGCGCCACCGAGGAGCAGGTGCTGGCGGGCAAGTACCCGATCTCCCGCGCCCTCTTCGTCTACGTCAACAAGGCGCCGGGCCAGCCGCTGCCCCCCGCGGTCCGGGAGTACCTCTTCTTCGTCCTGTCGAAGGAGGGGCAGCAGATCGTGGCGAAGGACGGGTACGTCCCGCTGCCGGCGGCGGTCGTGACCGCCGAGCGCGCCAAGCTGGCCGACGGGGCGACGGGCGGGACCTAGCCCGTTCGTCCGGGGGCGGGCGCGTGCCGCGCCCGCCCCCCTCCTCCGAGGTTCGCAAGGCCCGGCCTCACCGCGAGGCGGGCCCGTTTCGTCCCCTCCGCTCTTCCTCCGAGACGATCGACGCTCCCCGTTCCGAGGACCGATGGCCGACGCCCCTGCCGAGCTGCCGACGCCGACGGTCTCGACGGCGCCGCGCCCCACGCTCGTCCCGCCGCCCGAGACCGGGCCGCGCACCACCGCTCGCCGCGTCCTCCTCGCCGATCGCCTGGCGGGGCTCGTGGTCCGGGGTGGCGGCCTCCTCGTGATCGTGGCGGTGCTCGGCATCCTGGTGTTCCTCGTCGCGACGGTGCTGCCCCTGTTCCAGGGCGCCCGTACCAGCGAGCGGCCGGTCGCGGGCACCGTGCCCGTGGAGGGCCCGCCCGCGATCCTCGCGGTGGACGAGTACCGCATGCTCGGCCTCGCCGTCGGCGCGCGACCGGAGGTGGTCGCGTTCGGGGCGGACGACGGGGCGGTGGTGGCCCGGATCCCGCTCCCCGGCTTCGAGGCGGCGTCCTTCGTGGGGGGCACGCGCAGCGTCCGCACGAACGAGGCCGTGCTCGCCACCTCCGACGGACGCCTGGTGTTCCTCACCTTCGGGTTCGGCTCCGACTTCGTCCTCGGCGCCGAGCGCGCCCCCCTGCTCACCCGGCTGACGACGGTCGGTGCCCGAAGCATCGTCGAGGGGGCCGTGGTCCAGCGCATGGCCGGCGGCAACGTCCTGCGGGTGCGGCCGCGCGTCGAGCTGCGGGGCTCCCATGCGCTCCCCGCGGGCAGCGCCGCCATCGTGGGCGAGGCGTACGCCACCCACGGAGACGAGGGCGTGGCCGTCGCGGCCACCGCCGACGGTCGGATCCACCTCGTGCGGGAGTCGGTCACCACCCCCCTCGTCGGGCCGGCCGAGCGCAGCTGGCGCACCGCCGAGATCGCGGACGCGGGGCCCAAGGTGCCGCCGGACCTCTTCGCGGCCCACGTGGACGAGGAGGCGCACACGGCCTGGTTCGCCGGGCGCGGCGGCGGCGTCCTCCGGGTGGACCTGCGCGCGGATCCTGCCGTGCGACGCGAGGTCCGCCTCGCGACCGACGCGGCGGGTCGGCCCTTGCGGCTCGCCGCCGCCGAGATGGTGCTGGGCGGGCGGTCGATCGCGCTGTGCGACGTGACCGGCGAGGTGTCCATCTGGAGCCTGGTGAACGCGCCCGCGGAGTCGAGGGCGGGCGACGGGAAGGCGCTGCACCGGTTGCAGACGCTCGATGCGACGGGCGAGGGGCCCGTCACGTCGATGGCCTCGGGGCAGACGCGTCGGACCCTCTATCTGGGTCACGGGAGCGGGTCGGTGTCGGTGGCCTACACGACGAACGGCCGCGTGCTGACGACGACGAAGGCCCTGGCCGGCCCCGTGTCCGCCCTGGCCCCCGGCCCCAAGGACGACGGGTTCCTCGTGGTCGGCGAGAAGGGAGGCTTCAAGGGGTTCGACCTCGACTGCCCGCACCCGGAGACCGGCTTCCACGCCCTGTTCGGCAAGGTCCACTACGAGGGCTACGACCGCCCGGCGTACGTGTGGCAGAGCAGCAGCGGCACGGACGAGTCCGAGCTCAAGCTCTCGCTCACCCCGCTCATCTTCGGGACGCTGAAGGCCACGTTCTACGCGATGCTCTTCGCCCTCCCGCTGGCGCTCCTCGCCGCCCTCTACACGAGCCAGTTCATGCACCCGCGGGTGCGGGCCCTGGTCAAGCCGGGCATTGAGGTCATGGCGAGCCTCCCGAGCGTGGTCCTCGGCTTCCTGGCGGCCCTCGTGATCGCGCCGACCGTGGCCACCCTCGTCCCCGCGGTCTTCGCATCGATGCTGGGGCTGCTCCTCGTCGGGTTCGCGGCCGGCCTCGCGTGGCACGGACTGCCGCTGCACGTGCGGCAGGGCATCTCCTCCGCCGGGCGCATCGGGATCGCGTGCCTGCTCGTGGCCGGCGTCGTCGGGGTCGCCGTGCTCCTCAACCCGTGGATCGGCAGGACGCTCTTCTCCGGGACCGGCAACCCGACCGGCGACTTCCGCATCTGGCTCCAGCACGATCCGATCCACGGGCTCCCGGATCCGGCCGGGGGCACCGGGACGCCCCTCCTCCGCGTCACCCTGGGCCTCCTGGGGGGCGTCCTCGGCTTCTTCCTGCTGCCGAGGCTCGTTCCGCTGTCGGGGCCCGGGGTCCCGGCGCGCCCCCTCGCCCGATTCCTCGTCCACGTCCTCCTGCCCGGCGTGGCGCTCGCGGCGCTCGCCGCGCCGCTCGAGTCGCTGCTGCCCCACGCGGACTTCCGGCGCTTCCTCCTCGGCACGAAGGGGCCGGGCGACGGGCCGTCGTTCGACATCCGGAACAGCCTGGTCGTCGGGATCGCGATGGGCTTCGCCGTGATCCCGGTCATCTACACCATCGCCGAGGACGCGCTCTCCGCGATCCCGGACTCGCTCCGCTCGGCGGCGCTCGGCTGCGGGGCGAGCCCGTGGCAGGCCGCCACGCGCGTGATCGTGCCGGCGGCGGTGCCCGGCCTGTTCTCCGCGGCCATGATCGGCCTCGGGCGCGCGGTGGGGGAGACCATGATCGTCGTGATGGCCACCGGCGGCACCGCCTTCCTGGACGGGTCGATCTTCAACGGCTTCCGGACGCTCTCCGCCAACATCGCGACGGAGCTGCCCGAGGCGTCCGAAGGCGGCACGCTCTTCCGGGTGCTCTTCCTCGCCGCCCTCCTCCTCTTCGCGCTCACCTTCGTGCTCAACACGGTGGCGGAGATGGTCCGCCTGCGGTTCCGCCGCAAGTTCAAGGGGCTCTGACCATGGCCGGCCCGCCCCTGCCCCCGCTTCAGCCGAGCCCCTACGGACGCCTGTTCCGCGACGGGCATCCCTGGGTCTGGATCACCCGGTGCGCCACGGGGCTCCTGCTCCTCATGGTGCTCGCCATCGTCGGCATCGTGGTCGTGAACGGCCTGCGGACGTTCTGGCCCTCGCGCCTCGTGCGGCTCGAGCTCTCGGACGGTCGGGTGATCGTGGGGGAGGAGACGCGACGCGCCACCGCCAAGGTGGGGGCGGACAGCCGCAGCGAGGAGCAGGTCGAGATCCGCGTCGGGAACCGGGAGATCCACGGGAGCGGCAACGACTTCCAGTGGTTCCCCGTGGCCTCCGTGAAGGCGACGACCACGCCCGAGGATCTCCTCTCCTTCGAGCGCGTCGAGCACGGGCCCGCGTACGGGCGCGTGCGCGAGCTCCTGACCGACGGGAAGGTCGTGGCGCGGGGCGCCGAGGCGCTGGCGCTCCTGCGCACGGAGATGGAGAAGGCGTCCGAGCGCCGGGAGCGCCGCCTCGAGCTCCAGAAGGGTCCCCTCGGGGAGAACAGCCGCGCCCTCGAGGAGCTGCGGATCCGGCGACGCACCCTCTCGAGGCGCTACGAGCCCGGCGATCCCGAGCTCGCGCGTCGCCTGCGCGGACTCGACGGGGAGCAGAAGGCGCTCGAAGCGGAGGCCGAACGGCTGGGCGGGAGGATCCTCTCGATCCAACGGGAGGACGCGCGCTTCCAGGTCCTCCTCGAGCAGGGATCGGGCGAGCCGTTCCCGCACCCCGTGGAGGTGTCGCAGATCCTGCGGATCGACGAGGTGAACCGGCTGGGGCCCTTCGGGCGGCTCGGCCTCTTCGTGGGCCGCTTCTTCCGGTTCGTGAGCGAGGACCCGCGCGAGGCGAACACCGACGGGGGCATCTGGCCCGCCCTCTTCGGCACGATGCTGATGACGCTCCTCATGACGCTGCTCGTGGTCCCGTTCGGGGTCATCGCCGCCCTGTACCTGCGGGAGTACGCGAAGCAGGGCCCTCTCGTGTCGGCGGTCCGCATCGCGGTGAACAACCTGGCCGGCGTGCCGAGCATCGTGTTCGGCGTCTTCGGCCTGGGCTTCTTCTGCTACGTCGTGGGCGGATGGATCGACCGGACCTTCTACGCCGACCTGCTGCCGAGCCCGACGTTCGGCGGCGGCGGGATCCTCTGGGCGTCCCTCACCCTCGCCCTGCTCACCGTGCCCGTGGTGATCGTCTCCACGGAGGAGGCCCTCGCCGCGGTGCCGCGCTCCCTCCGCGAGGCCTCGATCGCCTGCGGCGCCTCGAAGTGGCAGACGATCCGGCGCATCGTGCTGCCGCACGCGAGCCCCGGCATCCTGACGGGGACGATCCTCGCGATGGCCCGCGGGGCCGGCGAGGTCGCGCCGCTCATGCTCACGGGGGTCATCAAGAAGGCCGACGAGCTGCCGCTCGACGGCTCCGCGCCCTTCTTCCACCTCGAACGGAAGTTCATGCACCTCGGCTTCCACATCTACGACACCGGCTTCCAGTCCCCGAACGTGAACGCCTCGACGCCGCTCGTCTACAGCACGACCCTGGTCCTCCTGGTCCTCGTGCTCCTGCTCAACCTGGGCGCCGTGATCCTGCGCAACCGCCTCCGGAAGAAGTTCCGCACGGGAGTCTTCGGATGAGCCCCGACGTCCTGCCGAGCGCCCACGACCTGCCGCCGCCGGCCGGGGCCGCCCCGGACACCGTGCTCGAGGTGGACCACTTCCAGCTCTGGTACGGCCAGACCCACGCGCTCAAGGATGTGTCCCTCCGCATCGCCGAGCGCAAGGTGACCGCGCTCATCGGCCCCAGCGGCTGCGGCAAGTCCACCCTCCTCCGGTCCCTCAACCGCCTCAACGACCTGGTGGACGGCATCCGCACCGAAGGCGACGTGCGCCTCCGCGGCGCCAGCGTCTACGGCCGCGGGGTGGACGTCATCGCGCTCCGCAAGCGGATGTCCATGGTGTTCCAGCGCCAGAACCCGTTCCCGAAGAGCATCTACGAGAACGTCGTCTTCGGCCTGCGGATCGACGGCGAGCGCCGCAAGCAGGTCCTCGACGAGGCGGTCGAGCGCAGCCTGCGGCAGGCCGCGATCTGGGACGAGGTGAAGGAGCGCCTCCACAAGAGCGCGCTCGAGCTCTCGGGAGGGCAGCAGCAGCGGCTCTGCATCGCCCGCGCCATCGCGACCCGGCCCGAGGTGCTGCTCATGGACGAGCCCTGCTCGGCCCTCGACCCCATCGCGACCGCGCGGGTCGAGGACCTCATCATCGACCTGAAGGCTCACTACACGGTGGTCATCGTCACGCACAACATGCAGCAGGCGGCCCGGGTCGCCGACACGACCGCCTTCATGTACCTCGGCCGCCTCGTCGAGGTGGGGGAGACCACCCAGATCTTCGAGCGTCCTCGCTTCTCCGAGACCGAGGCCTACATCACGGGCCGGTACGGCTAGCCGCCCCGCTCCCCTCGGGCCCTCGTCCGGGCCCGATGGCCCACCCTGCCCATCCCCTTCCCCGTCGGAGACGATCCCCGCATGATGACGCTCGCGACCGCGCCCGCCGGAGGTGTCCGCATGTCCCAGAAGATCCTCGTCGTCGAGGACGAGACCGACCTGCTCGACCTCGTCGTGTACGCGCTGCGCAAGGAGGGCTTCAAGCCGCTCCGGGCCGAGAGCGGCGAGAAGGCGCTCGAGCTGGCCCGGGACGAGCATCCCGACCTCATCCTGCTCGACCTCATGATGCCGGGGCTCGACGGCCTCGAGGTCTGCCGTCGCCTGCGCGCGAACGACGCGACGGCGGACATCCCGATCGTCATGGTGACGGCGCGCGCCGAGGAGAGCGACGCGGTGGTGGGGCTCGCGGTGGGCGCCGACGACTACGTGAAGAAGCCCTTCGGCGTGAAGGAGCTGGTGGCGCGGGTCCGCGCCGTGCTCCGGCGCACCGGGGCGGGCGCCGACCCCGCGCGCAAGACCGTGCGGGTGGACGAGCTCGAGGTGGACCCGGCGAAGCACGAGGTGCGGCTCCGCGGGGTGGACCTCGTCTGCACGCCCACGGAGCTCCGGCTGCTCCACCACCTGGTGCGCAACCGGGGACGGGTGTTCACCCGCGCCCAGCTCCTCGACAAGGCCGTCGGGACCGACGTGGTCGTGATCGACCGCAACATCGACGTCCACGTCGCCACCCTGCGCAAGAAGCTCGCCGACTACGGGCCCCGGATCGTCACGATCCGCGGCGTGGGCTACAAGTTCGCCGAGCGGTAGGCCCTCGCGCCGCTCCCCCCCGGAGAGTCTCCCCCGCATGCGTGTCCCGTGGGCCGTCAAGATCGGAGTGGGCGGTGCGCTGCTGACCGCGCTCGGGCTCGGGCTCTACTGGGCCGTGCGCGCCCCCGAGATCCGTCGCATCGCGTCCGCGGGCATCGACCGGGACCTCCTGGGCGCCGCCTACGCGCTCGCGGCGGGGATCGACGCGGAGGACCTCGCCGACCCGCGCCTCGACGCCCGGGTGAAGGAGGCCGGCCGAGGCGCCGGGCTGCGGTTCACCGTGGTGGCCGAGGACGGACGGGTGGTGGCGGAAAGCGACGTGCCCGATCCCGCGTTCCTCGACAACCACGGCGGCCGGCCCGAGGTGCGCGAGGCGCGGGAGAAGGGGTTCGCGCTGTACGAACGCACCTCGGAGTCGGTGAGCCGATCGCTCCGGTACGCGGCGGTGCGCATCCGGGGCACCATGGCGGTCGCGCGGTCGGCCATGAACGAACGAGCGGTCGCCGAGCTGATCGACGCCGAGACGAGGTTCCCCTGGGCCGCCGGCGGCCTGGCGGCGCTCCTCGCGGGCCTCGCGGCCGCGCTGCTGCTCGCGCCCACGGCGGCGACGGTGCGCTCCGTGGCCCGCGCGCTGTCGGGCCTCGAGGGGGGCGACCTCGCCGCGCGCGTCCCCGTCCGAGGGCCCGACTTCCTGCGGGGCCTCTCCTCCTCCCTCAACTCCATGGCGGCCCGGCTCCAGCTCGACGTCGAGCGCGTGCGCACCGAACGTGCGCGCCTCGCCACCGTGCTCGACGGCATGGAGGAGGGCGTCTTCGCCGTCGATCCCGACGAGAACGTGCGCTTCCTCAACCGGGCCGGGCGGCAGCTCCTTGGCGTGAAGGACGCGGACGCGATCGAAGGGCGCCCCGTCCACGAGGTGGTCCGCGACCCCCAGGTGCTCTCCCTGGTGCGCGGGGCCCTGCGCGGCGGGCTCGCCGAGGACGCCGAGGTCGTGTGGGACGGGGCGCCCAAGCGCCTCCTGCACGTCCGGGCCTCGCCCGTGCGCGACGGCGGCCCCGGGGCGATCCTGCTGCTCGGCGACGTGTCCCGGATCCGACGCCTGGAACGGATGCGCTCCGACTTCGTCGCGAACGTGAGCCACGAGCTCCGCACGCCCCTGGCGGCCATCGCCGCGTCCGCGGAGACGCTGGCCGACGGCGCGCTCGCCGATCCGGAGGCGGGGCCGCGCTTCGTCGCGACGATCACGCGGCACGCCGAACGGCTGACCGCGCTGGTGGACGACCTGCTCACGCTCTCCCGCCTCGAGTCGGCCCCCGAGACGATCGAACGTGTCCCCGTGGACGTGGCCGGCGTCGTGCGGCAGGCGTGCGAGGCGGTGGCGTCGCGCGCCCGCGACTCGAAGGTCGGCGTGGAGGTCGCGGCCGAGGGCTCGGTCCGCGTGCTCGGCGACCCGGAGGCCCTGCGTCGCCTCGTGGACAACCTCGTCGTGAACGCCGTCACCTACACCCCCGCGGGCGGCTGGGTGCGGGTGGGGCTCGCGGACGAGGGCGGCCGCGCGGTCCTCACCGTGGCCGACTCGGGCATCGGCATCGGCCCCGAGCACCTCGAACGCATCTTCGAGCGCTTCTACCGCGTGGACAAGGCCCGCTCGCGCGCGAAGGGCGGCACCGGCCTCGGCCTCGCCATCGTGAAGCACTCGGTCAACCTGCACGGGGGCGAGATCTCGGTGGACAGCCGACCGGGCGCGGGCAGCACCTTCACCGTCCGCATCCCGTTGGCCCCCGACCGGGACGTCCCGGGGGAGCCCGCATGACCCCCGCCCCCGCCGCCCCCACCCTCCCTCGGCCTTCCGCCTCCCCCGTCCTACCGCCTTCGCGCCGGAGCCTCGACATGACCCGCCACTTCCTTCTCGCCCTCGACGAGCTGAACAAGGACGTCCTCGCGATGGGCGGTGCCGTCGAGGCCACCGTGTCCCGCGCCGTGCGCGCGTTCCTCGACCGCGACGTGCGCGAGGCGCGCGCCGTGGTGGACGGGGACCGCGACATCAACCTCCAGGAGCTGCGGATCGACGAGGAGTGCCTCAAGATCCTCGCGCTCCACCAGCCCACCGCGCGCGACCTGCGCTTCGTGACGGGCGTGATGAAGATCATCAACGACCTCGAGCGGGTGGCCGACCTGTCGGTGAACGTCGCCGAGCGCGCGATCGTGCTCGCCGAGCTGCCCCCTCGCGAGACGCCGCTCGCGTTCGTCGAGATGGCGGACCGGGCGCGGGCCATGCTGACGGCGTCGCTCGACGCGCTCGTGCACCACGATCCGGCGAAGGCGATGGAGGTGCTGCGGATGGACGCGCCCATCGACGCGCTGCTCACGGGCATGTTCGACGAGATGGAGGCCGACATGGCGAAGGACTCGTCGCGGATCCGCCCCGACCTCCAGATCCTGTCCGCCGCCAAGAACATCGAGCGCATCGCCGACCATGCGACCAACGTCGCCGAGGACGTCGTCTACATGGTGGAAGGCCACATCATCCGCCACCGGCACTGACAGACTCTGAAGAAGTCGTAGAAGGCGTCACGGCCCCCCCCGATGCGGGGGAGAGGCGCTCCCGACCGATCGGGCTCGATTTCGGAGGC
>CAZJJQ010000016.1:0-19429 GCA_964546345.1 uncultured Planctomycetales bacterium | reverse complement strand
CGCTACGGGCGCGGGCACCGGGGCGGACGCGGTCGGAGCGGCGGCATGGCCGCCGACGGCACCACGGAGATCGGGCGCGCCTCCGCGCCTTCCGCGTCCGGCGGCAACGACGCGCCCGCCACGCCCGCGGCGGGCTTCCTCGCCGAGGCGCGTCGGTGGCTCGACGCCGATCCCCACCAGGCGCTGCGCGCGGTGGACGAGGCCTTCAAGAGCCGTCCCGGGTTCGAGGAGTGGGCCGCGGCCTACCGCACCCGCCTCGAGGCGCTGATCCGGCTCGGCGAGACCGGCGAGGCCGCCCGCACGTACGAGCGCTTCCGCGCCAAGCTGCACGAGCGCGCGCGCACCGACCGGCTCGAGGAGCTGCTCCTCGACGCTTCGGGCCCCATGGCGGAGGTGTTCGACGCCGCCGCCCTCGAGGCCGAGCTCGTGGACCTCTACGAGACGATGCCGGGCCGCGAGCGGCAGTTCCTCGAGGTGGCGACCTCGCTGGCGGGCCGCCACGCGTCCGTCGGGACCAAGGATGCGCTCCACACGGCGGTGAGCCTGCTGCGCGAGGCGATCTCGCGCGGCGGCGACGAGGCCCGGGGGCTCTGGGAAGACGTGAGCTCGCGCGCGCGGGCGGCGGGCATCTCCGTGGACGGCCCGGAGCCCGAGGAGCTCAAGGCCCGCATCCAGGCCCGCGGGGTCGCGCCGAGGGTCGTGGTGGTGGGCGGCGACGAGGCCAGCCGGCCCCACGCCGCGCGCATGCAGGACCTCGGGCGGCGCATCGGGTTCGAGGGCAGCCTCGTGCTCGGCGGGGCGCGTCCGGCCCAGCGGGTGCTGGCCGACGTCGAGGAGCAGCTGCGCGCGGGCGCGACCGCCGTGGTCGTGCTCCACACGGCGGGCCCCGAGCTGCGCGAGGGCGTGCGGCGCCTCGCGGCGGGGATGTCCGTGCCGGTGACGGAGATCCCCTACGCCGGGGCCGTGAGCCTCGAGCCCGAGCTCCTCGGCGCGCTGGAAGGGTCGCTGCGGTAGGCACGTTTCATGGAGGTCGGCCCGGGCCCCCGTCGGCCCGGGCCGTCACGCGGCCGCCCGTCCCGGCGTCCTTCCCTCGGCCCGAGTCACGCCCCCGCCGCCCCCGGAGTTCCCTTCCATGCAGTCCCAGCTCCCCCGTGAAGAGTTCGGGGATCGCCGCCGTCGCCTGATGCTCAAGATGGGCGAGCGCACGGCCGGCCTGTTCTTCGCCGCGCCGGAGGTGATCCGGAGCAACGACTCGCACTTCGACTACCGGCAGAACAGCGACCTGCTCTACCTGACGGGGTTCTGCGAGCCGGAGTCGGCGCTGCTGCTCCGGCCGGGCCACGCGACGGCCCCCGTCGTGATGTTCGTGCGCAAGCGCGATCGCGACCGCGAGACGTGGGACGGGGTCCGCGCGGGCGTGGACGGGGCGAAGGCCGAGTACGGCGCGAACGAGGCGTTCCTGATCGAGGAGCTCGACGCGAAGCTCCCCGAGCTCCTCGAGGGCACCGACCGGCTCTACTACGCGCTCGGGCTCTACCCCGAGCGGGACCTGCAGATGGTGAAGGCGCTCGGGCGGGTGCGGGCGCTCGGCAAGCGCGGCAAGCGCGCGCCGCGCGAGGTCGTGGACCCGACGGGCCTGCTGCACGACCAGCGGCTGCGGAAGTCGCCGGCCGAGATCGCCGCGGTGCGGCGGGCCTGCAAGGTGACGGCGGACGCGCACGTGCGCGCGATGCAGGCGACGAGGCCGGGGCGCGGCGAGTGGGAGATCCAGGCCGAGGTCGAGTACGCGTTCAAGCGCGCGGGCGCGAAGTCGCCGGGCTACACGACGATCGCGGGGTCGGGGAGCAACGCCTGCATCCTCCACTACGTGACGAACGACCGGCGGATGGCGGCGGGGGAGCTGCTGCTCCTCGACGCGGGGGCCGAGGTGGACGCGTACACCGGGGACGTGACCCGCACCTGGCCGGTCTCGGGCACGTTCACGGGCCCGCAGCGCGAGATCTACGACCTCGTGCTGCGCGCGCAGCAGGAGGTGATCGCGCTCGCGAAGCCGGGGCTCCCGTGGTCGGCCATGCACGAGAAGGCCGTGGCGGTGCTGACCCAGGGGATGATCGACCGCGGCATCCTCACGGGCACGCTCGAGAAGGCCATCGAGGAGAAGGCGTTCCGGCCCTGGTACATGCACAGCACGGGGCACTGGCTCGGGATGGACGTCCACGACGTGGGCGCCTACTACGACGAGCCCGAGCGCTCGCGGCTGCTCGAGCCGGGGATGGTGTTCACGGTGGAGCCGGGGCTGTACTTCGCCCCCGACGCCCCCGGGGTCCCGGAGCGCTACAAGGGCATCGGCGTCCGCATCGAGGACGACATCCTCGTCACCGAGGACGGCCACGAGAACCTGACGAAGGACGCCCCGCGCGAGGCCGAGCAGATCGAGGCCCTGGTGGGCAGCGCGCCGTAGGAGGAGGTGGGGGGCGGCGGGGGCGGGGCGTCGCGGGGGACGGGGGCGGCATGGCAGGATGGCCCGCCATGCGCGCCTCCCCTCGTCGGATCGCCCTCGCCGTCGCCCTCCTCCTCGCGGCCTCCGCGTCGCTGCCCGGGTGCGGCAACCGGGACGCGGGCGCCGGCGCCCGCGACCTGTGGGCGTCGAGCGTCATCAAGCAGGCGAAGGGGCGCGGGAAGCTCGTCGTGCTGATGGAGGCGGAGTTCCAGCCGTTCACCTACAAGCACGAGGGCGTGCTCATGGGGTTCGACGTGGACCTCGCGCGGGCGATCGGGGCGGAGCTGAAGGTGGACGTCGAGTTCCGCGAGCGCGGCTTCGACTTCCTCGCGGGCGAGCTCATGGAGGGGAAGGGCGACCTCGTGATCTCGGGCGTGACCGCGACGCCGGAGCGGGCGCTCGACTGCTCGTTCACCGAACCCTACTACCTGACGCGCACGATCGCGCTGGTGTCGAAGTCCCGGGCAGGAGGGGTGAAGACGCTCGCCGAGCTGAACGCACCGTCGCGGCGGATCGTCGCGCAGAGCGGGAGCACGGGGCAGGGGGCCGCCCGGAAGCACCTGCACAAGGCCGAGCTCGTCACGCTCGACAAGGAGAGCCTCTGCGCGCTCGAGGTGGCCCAGGGTCGCGCGGACGCGTTCATCTACGACGAGTACCAGGTGCGCCAGCACGCGAAGCAGCACCCGGACGCGACCTTCGTGATCGACGAGACCCTGTCCATCGAGCCCTACGCGATCGAGCTCCGCCGGGGCGACCCGGAGAGCCGCGACTGGCTGAACCTCCTGCTCCAGATGATGAAGCGCGACGGCCGCCTGGCCGCCCTCTGCGAGAAGCACCTGCCCGGGATCGCCGTCCCCCCCGAGTTCCTGCCCCCGAAGTAGCCCCCTGCCCATGACGAACGCACCCCTGCCCACGTCGCGCGCCGCACTGCCGGACCGGGTCGTCCGCGCCCTCGTCACCGTCGCCCTGATCGGCGGGGCGATCCTCTTCCTAGCCCTCAACGGTCCTCGCGACGGGTGGTCCTGGTCGCGCGTCTGGGGCGACGCGCATCACGACGGCTGGCGCCTCCTGTTCCTGTCGGCGCTCGGCAAGACGCTGCTCGTGAGCCTGGGCGCGCTCGTCCTGTCGCTCGTCTTCGGGGGGCTCGGAGGGCTCGCCCGGCTCTCGCCCCGACCTGCGATCAACCAGCTCGCGGTCGTCTACGTCGAGGTCGTGCGCGGGACGCCGCTCCTCGTCCAGATCTTCCTCGCGGTCTACTGCGTGGGCTACTCGATCGGCATCGACGGCGACCCGACCCTCGTGGGCATCTTCACGCTCGGCCTGTTCGCGGGCGCCTACGTCACCGAGATCGTGCGCTCGGCGGTCGAGAGCATCGACCGCGGCCAGACCGAGGCGGCGCTGTCGCAGGGCATGACGCAGGGACAGGTGCTGCGGCACGTGCTGCTCCCGCAGGCCTTCCGGCGCATGCTGCCGCCCCTGACCGGCGAGTTCGTCAGCCTCGTCAAGGACAGCTCGCTGCTGTCGGTCGTCGGCGTGCTCGAGATCAGCAAGCGCGCCTCCGAGGCGCGGGCCGACACGTACCGCACGTACGAGATCTACGTGCCGCTCGCGCTCCTCTACCTCGCGATCACGTTCCCCCTGTCTCGTCTGGCACGGCGACTGGAGCTGCGCCTGGCCGCGCAATGAGGCCGTGGCGCCCGAGCAGCGCCACCCCGACGAAGATCGCCACCGCCCCGACGACCGTCGTCCAGGCGAGCGCCTCGTCGAACACGAGGAGCCCGATGATCGCGGCGAAGACGAACCCCACGTAGGTCGAGGTCGTCGCCCGCGCCGCGTGCGTGCCCTTGAGCCCGATCGTGAGGAGCATCTGCCCGCCCGCGGCCGCGAGCGCGGCCCCGACGAGGGTGGCCCACTCCGTCGCGGTGGGCCACACCCACACGGGCAGCGCGAACGGCAGCGACAGCGGCCCCGCGATCACGGGGAACGCCATCACCACGGTGATGGGCTTCTCGCTGCGTCCGAGCATCCGCACCGTCATGTACGCGAGGCCCGAGCACAGGCCCCCGAGCACCCCGACGAGCCCCGGCACCCACCCCACGTGCAGCCCCGGCCGCACGATGAGCGCCGCGCCCAGCAGCCCGAGCACCAGCGCGATCCACACGTGGCCCGGGGACGGCTCCCGGAGCACCACCGGCGCCAACAGCGCCACGAACACCGGGTTCATCGCCTGGAGGATCCACGCGTCGGCGAGCGGCATCTGGGCGAGCGTCCACGCGTACGCCTCGAGCGCGCACAGCCCGAGGACCCCCCGTAGCACGAGGAGCCGTTTGTTCCCGAGCGTCCGGTCCGTCGTCGCCCACCACAGGGGCACGAACAGCGCCGCGTGCACCAGGTTGCGCACGACCACCACCTCGACGGCGGGGACCGTACGCGCGGCGGCCTTGATGAGCGCCGCCATGACCGCGAACAGGAGCGCCGACGCCACCATGGCGCGGAGACCCGTCAGGCGGAGGAAGAACCGGCGCATGGGGGCGCATCGTCGCCGCGGCCGGCGCCGGGGGGGGAGGATTGCGGGGGGGCGGGGGCGGGAATCCCGGTTGACTGATCTACTGTGCTAGTGTAGTAATACAGATATGCGCCTCCGGGTCGACACGGACCGTCCGCTTCCCCCCTCGCAACAGCTCGTCGAGGCGGTCCTCGACGCCGTGGCGTCGGGCGAGCTGCGCGCCGAAGACCGGCTCCCGAGCGTGCGGGAGGCCGCCGCGACGGCGCTCGTGAACCCGAACACGGTCGCGAGGGCCTGGCGCGACCTCGAGGCCCTCGGCGTCGTCGAGGGCCGCGCGGGGTCGGGGGTGTTCGTGACGGCCGCGGGGCCCGACGTCGCGCGGCGCGAACGGCGCAAGGCTACGCTTGCGTCCCTGCGGCAGGCCGCGGAGGAGGCGGTGCGCGCGGGGCACGGGGCGGAGGCGGTGCTCGACGAGGTGCGGCGGGCGATCGCGCAGGCGGAGGACCGGGGGCGACGGGACGCCCGGAGCGGCGTTCCCGAGGGAAGGGGAGGACGACGATGAGCGGACCCGTGGCCATCGAAGCGAAGGGAGTGGCGTACGCTTTCGGACGGCGCCGCGTCTTGCACGGGCTCGATCTCGCGTTGGAAGCGGGGTCGACGACCGTGCTGCTCGGCGCGAACGGCGCCGGCAAGACGACGCTCCTCCGCCTCCTGTGCGGCCTCCTGAAGCCCGCCGAGGGGAGCGTCTCGGTCCTCGGGATCGACCCCGTGCGCGAGCGCGACCGACTGAGCGCCCGTCTCGGCTTCGTGCCCGACGCGCCCGATGCGTGGCCTTGGATGACCGCCGAGGAGCTGGGCCGCTTCCTCTCGGCTCACCATTCCCGATGGGACGAGGCGCTGGCGAAGGACCTCCGCGCGTCCATGCGGGTGCCGGCGAACCGTCGGCTGCGGGACATGAGCCGCGGCGAGGCCACGAAGGCGATGCTCGCGACGACGCTCGCCCACCAGCCCGAGGTGCTGCTCCTCGACGAGCCGTTCGGCGGCCTCGACCCGATCGCCCACGAGGAGATCCTCGAGTGCGTCGTCCGGTCGCTGGAGGTCGGCACGCGCGCGGTGCTCGTCTCGACGCACGACCTCGACGTGGCGGCGCGCCTGGGCGACCAGGTGGCCGTGCTCGTCAACGGGCGCATCGGCCGGGTCGTCCCGATGGACGAGGCGACGGCGGGGACGGCGCCGCGCCGCGAGACGCTCAAGGGGATGTTCGCGGACGCCGTACGGGGGGAACGCACATGAGCCGCCTACGCGCGTGGACGTGGAAGGAGGCCCGGGAGCACCGGTGGGCGCTCCTCGGGGTGTGGCTGGCGGTGGCGTTGATCACGGTGCTGCCGTTCGTCGTGGCGCCGGAGGAGACGACGCGGACGGGGCTGGATCAGCTCCCGGGCGTGGCCGTGGCGCTCGGGACGCTGGTGCTGGGGCTCGACCTGTTCGCCCGCGAGAGCCGTCGCTCGACGCATGCCCTCATCCTGCGGACGCCCGGCGCGATGCGCTGGGCGTTCCCGGCAAAGCTCCTGCTGTTCGCGCTCGGGACCCTGACCGCACTCGCGGTCGAGGAAGCCGTGCGGCACCCCCTCGAGGCGGTCACGGGCGTTCCCAGACCGTATCGGCTCGCCTTCTACGAGGGTGAGTGGTGTCGCTTCGATCGTCCCGTTCAATCCGGCAGCGAGTTCGGCATTCCGACGACGATCTACCTCGGCTGTCTCGCGGCCGCCGTGGGGGTGTGGCACGTCGCGGGGTCAGTGGCCTCCCCGAAGGCCGGCGTGGGCGCGCTGTGCGGGGTGCTGGCGCTCGGGGTGCTGAGCGTGCCCTGCTTCCTTCTGTACGCGCAGCACCCCTGGTGGTTCCGTCCCGCCTCGGGCGAGGCGTACGCGTGGATCGCCGCCATCGCTGGGGCGGGCCTGCTCGCGGCGGCCGTGGGCTGGTACGCCGGACGTCGGTTCCTCTTCCCACGGAAGGCCGCGGCCCTCCGCGGCGGCGTGACCGCCGTGATCCTGTTCGGGCTCGCCACGGGCGCGACGGCCTACGCGATCGATCGCTGGGAGGCTGCGGACCCCCGCGCCCCCGAATTCCGCGTCGAGTCCGGCTTCCTGGGCGCCGGAGGGAAGACGCTCTACCTCACGACCAGCCGCGGGAGCATGTACGACAACCAAGGATGGGACGGACGCC
The DNA here is from genome assembly GCA_964546345.1 of uncultured Planctomycetales bacterium. Classification (GTDB taxonomy): domain Bacteria; phylum Planctomycetota; class PLA2; order PLA2; family JAEUHO01; genus JAYTCP01. Next base: position 12,200 of record CAZJJQ010000016.1, on the reverse strand, counting down.
AGAGCCCCGCGTACGCATGGACGATCGCGCTCGACGATCCGACGGGGCGCGCGTCGGACGTGCGGATGGGGGCTCGGTTCCGGGAGCCGCCGGGCACCGTCCGCATGAGGTCCCTCGTCCCCTTGCCCTTCGTCGTGCGCGTCGATCAGGCGCTTCCCCGCTCGACGCCGTGGACCGAGCGGTGGACGTGGGTCGACACGTCGACGCAGGGCGTCCGCCTCACGGGCGGTGCGAACACGCTCACGCGCGAGACGATCGCCATGGCGCGGGCCACGGCCAAGGCACAGACGCCGTTTCGGGACTCGAAGGGGCGTCGCGTGTGGTGGGTAGAGGAGACGGTGGAGCGGGATGGCGACGAGGATCGCGTCCCGACGCCTGCCGGCACGGCTCGCAGAGGGGGCGCGCCCGTGGCGACCCTCGCGACGTCGGGTTTCGTCGTCGAAGGGTACGGGTTCGGGGCCGCCCGCATCGACGATCGCCTGAGCTTCCAGCGCCATCGAATCGAGGCCGAGTCGGGCGAGATGACGACGGACGTCGCCCAACCGGCGGGCACGTGGGGCCGGGTCGACCTCGGCGGGGGCACGTACCTCGTGGGACGCACGCCCGAGGTGCCGGGCGCTGCTCCGGAGCCGGGCTGGTTCCTCTGGGACGTCCGGCAGCCGGAGCGGCTCGAAGCGACTCCGGGGGCCCCGCCCTCAAGGCTCGTGCTGCCGCCCGTCGGATCCGACTTGGTGCTCGTGCTCGAGGGCTCCGCCGTGGGGACGACGAACCCGTCGACTCTCGCGTTGTGGCGGCCGGGCACCGGAGAGCGCAAGGCCGTTGCCTGCGCGGATCTGCGATACCTCGGTCCCGAGTCCGTCTCGGTGTGGGGCGTCCTGCCCGAGGGCAGGCATCTGCTGGCGATGTACGAGAGATCGGCGCCGCCGCACGGACGCCAAGCGCTCGCCCTCCTCGACCCCAGGGCGGGGACGATCGTGCCGGTGGCGCCGTGGGCTGACGTCCGGTGGATGCCGCTGGCCTTCGACGTCGACGGCAGTCTCCTCGTGGTCGAGGACGCCCGCCGCGTGGTGCGGCTCTCAGATCAGGGTCGAAAGCGGGAACTCGTCTGGCCGAAGTAGGCACCATCCCGGGGTGTGGGATCGGAACGCGGGCGTCGGGTACCTTGGGCGCGGAGGCGCCGCCCGTGGGCCTGCGAGACATCCCCGAGCCGTACCGTGTGCCGATCCTCGAGCGCCTCGCGCGTGACGGGGATGACTACGCCATGTACGCGCTGTCGTTCGCGTTGCCGCGGAGCGAGGACGGGAAGGAGACCCCCGCGGCCGTGCGTTGGCGGCGGCGTGCGGAGCGCACCCTGCTGAGTGCGCAGGTCGCCCGGGTGAGCTCCATTCCCCGCCGGCGATGGGCAACCCACGCCCCTACGGGATCCGTGCTCACCTGGGCCCGACGTGCGGCTCGGCTGCGCCACCCCGAGGGGCTGCATGCCGTAGCCTGGACGCTGAGGGGAGCTCGACGCCGCCGGGAAGCTCTCGTCCGCGCCGCCCGCGCCGGGAGCTCGCACGCTGCGTTCGACCTTGCGATGCACGTCGAGACCTTCGCCGGGGATCCGGAGGCGGTGCGGCGATGGTTGCGATTCGGTCTCGTTCTCGGGGGTCGGGAGGAGTGGTTCGAGGATCTGGAGTCGTTCCGAGGGCGGGCGCTGCCGTTCCTGGCGCGGTTCGCGACTGCACCCACGGAGTTCCGACGTCGTGCGGCCACGCAGGACCCGGACGCCCAAGTCCATCTCGGCTACGCGCGCGCATTCGGCTGCGCCGAACCCTACGATCCTCGAGGTGCCCAAGCCGTCTTCGAGCGAGGGGCGAGGGCCGGTTCCCCAGAGGCAGCCATCGCCCTCGCGCTTCTGTTCTGGCATCCGGCGATGGACGTCGTCTACGAGTCCATCCAAGGGTGTGCCGCGACCGCCGCATCCTCGGGGGACCCTCTCGGGCTGTACCTGGCCTCCGAGTGGTCGGCCATGGACACGCTCGTCGAGCAGCGGCGCGCCGGTCGGTGGCTGCGCCGCGCTGCGCTGGCGGGCGAGCCGCGGGCCGCAGGGAAGCTGGCCCAAGCGTTCCGATGCGGTCGGTGGGTCCGGAAGGACCGGGCCCAGGCCGAGCACTGGGCGCGTCTCGCGGCGCGGGCCGGGCACGAGGGTGCGATGTGGGAGCTCGCGATGATCCTCGAGGAGAAGCCACGGAGTTCGCCGGGCGACCGACGCGAAGCCACCGAGTGGCGTCGCCGGGCCGCGACAGTCGGCAACCCCGCAGACATGACCGCCTGGGGCGTCCGCCTCCACGAGGGGAACGGCGTCCGCCGCAACGACCGCGAAGCGGTGCGCTGGTACCGCCGCGCCGCGGCGCTCGGCTGTCCCCACGCCACCGCCAACCTCGGTCGCTGCTATCGACGCGGGCATGGCGTCCCCAAGTCCGCGCGCCTCGCCGCCCGGTGGTTCCGTCGCGCAACGGAGATCTTCGGGAGCGCCGAGGCGGCCGGATGCCTCGGCGACATGCATCGGAAGGGCGAGTTGGGCCTCCCCGATGCAGAGAAGGCCGTCCGCTGGTACTGCAGGGCAGCCGCGATGGGCGACCGGGAGGGCCTCCGCGAGCTCGGCATCGCCTTCCACGAGGGCGCCGGCGTCGCGAAGGACCACGACTTCGCCGCGCTGCAATACCGGGCGGCCGCGGCGCTCGGCGACGGCTGGGCGGCCTACTGCCTGGCGCAGTGCTACCGCGATGGCGAAGGTGTGCGTCGCAATCGACGCTCGGCCGCGCGTTGGTTCCTGGTCGCCATCGAACGGGGCGTGAAGCCGGCAAAGCAGGCCCTGGCACGCCTACACGCTGCCGGGCGGCAGCCCGCGCGCCCATGAGCGAGTTCCGCGTCGCCGCCCGCACCCTCGGTCCCGGAGAGCCGGGCGTCCTGCGAGTCCTTCTGACGTTGGAGGGCAAGGGACCTCCCGCCAGCCTCCTGCACGTCCCCGTCGATCGGCTCCCCCCCGAGCTGCGCGTGCCGAACGCCACGTTCGTCGCCGTCATGAGCCGCCGCCAGCTCGTTCGCGTCGAGCCGCTGGGGCCGGCGTGGCTGACCTACCAGGACCGCATGCGAGAGGTCCTCGACGGGGAGTGGGATCCCATCGGGTGTGGGCACGGGTGGGCCGGGATCCGTGGGTGGTCGGGGGAGTACGACCTCTACATCGACGGCATCCATCGGCTGCTGGAGGAGGGTGCCTCCGACGATCGCGTCGCTCGGCACCTGCGTCGGATCGAGACGAAGTCGATGAGACTGTCCGGCACCGACCTCGACAAGCTGCTCGGGGTCGCGGCGCGCCTTCGTGCAATCCGCCGTCCGGGGGCCGGTGGATGACCTCCCCCGCCCGCCCGGCCCCGCGCGCCGTCGCCTTCTTACGCGCCATCAACGTCGGCGGGCGCAACGTGACCATGGCCCGCCTCCGCGCGCTGTTCGAGGAGCTTGGGCTTGGGGGCGTCTCGACGTTCCTCGCCAGCGGCAACGTGATCTTCGACACGCCAGAGGAAGGCCTGGTCGGCCTCGATCGGCGCATCGAGCTCAACCTCAAGGAACACCTCGGCTACGAGGTCGTGACCTTCCTTCGGACGGAGGCCGAGGTGGCGGCGGTCGCCGCCCATCGCGCCTTCCCCGCGACGGAGATGCAGCGTGCCGGCGCCTTGAACGTCGCCTTCCTCACAGGGCGGCTCCCGGCCGTGGGGCGGAGAGCCCTGTCGGACTTCGGGGACCTGGAGACCGACATCGACCGCTTCCACGTACACGGTCGCGAGGTGTACTGGCTCTGCCGGGTGAAGCAGAGCGAGTCCACCTTTTCGAACGCGCTCTTCGAGCGGCGGACGGGCGTGAAGGCCACGTTCCGAAGCCTGAGCACCGTGCGGAAGCTCGCGGCACGGCTCGTCGCCGGCGCCTGAGGCCTCTCGGCGTGGATGCCGGCGCCGGGTGGCCTACGCCCGGCGCCGGCTCGCGGGGCTCGAGCCCGCAGGGACGCTACTGACGCTTCAGCTGGACGGAGATCCCTCCGGGCAGCGTGAGCTGGATCGAGTTGCGGTCGGGCTGGGTGAAGGACCACGAGAGCACCTGGTTCAGCTCCGCCAGGCGGACCGTGAGCGTCCCGCCCTGCGCGTTCCACGAGCCCGTCGTCTCGCGCCGGCCCTGGGCGTTGGCGAACACGCTCGCGTGCGTGCCGTCGGCCCTGAGGTCGAGGCGCATGCTGCCCGTCGGGTCCTCCGCGTACCACACGCCCACGAGCGGCGAAGCCGGCACGGGGCCGGGGCCGGCCCGGACGCGCCGCAGGCTCTCCACGCTGCCGTCGTCGGCGGTGAGCGTGATCGTGTCCTTGTCCGGCATCGCGTAGCGGATCCTCAGGGTCTCGTCCGACCCCGCGGTCTTCACCTCCAGCACCCCGTCCTTGGCGACCCACGTGCCCGTGACCGTGTCCTCGCCCGCCTCGGTGCGCATCGTGCGCGTGAAGGTGCCGTTCGCCACGAGCTCGACGGTCACGGCGCCCGACTCGTCACTCCACGTCCCAGCCAACGGCGAGACCGCGGGGCGAGGGCCGAAGAACGGCGGCTTGGGACTCGGCTTCGGGCCGACCGGGGTCGGCTTGGGCAGGGGCGCGGGGCCCGGCTCCGGGGTCGGGCCGGGGGCGGACTTCGGGTCCTTCGCCTCGCGGATCAGCGTGACGAGCTGATCGAGGAAGAAGCCCCCCAACGACTCGGTCTCCCCCTCCCGTCGGTAGGAGAGGTGCTCGAAGAACTTCCCGTCCACGCGAAGGTCCATGCCTCCCCCGCCCTTGCTCACCTCGAAGGTGCCCTTCCACGTGGGGTGCTGGACCTCCTCCTTCACCACCTGGATCGCGCGCAGCTCGAAGCTGCCGTCCGCCGCCAGGGTGAGGAACCACAGGTCGGGGCTCAACCCCGAGGGCGCGCTCCTCCACTCGCCCGCGAGCGTGGCCGCCGTGGGAGCACCCGCGTCCGGCGTCGGCTCCGGGGGCGGCGTCGGCGCGGGCCCGGGCGGCCCGCTGTCGGGGGCCAGGCCCACCGTGTTCGTCGTGAAGGTGAGGACGGTGTCCGGGAGGGGCTCGTCGCCCTCCGCCGAGCGGAAGCCCTGCTTCTTCGTCTGCTCCGAGTTCAGCTGGATCGCGTACCTCGTCCCGGGCTTGAGCGCCGCGAGCCGGAGCTCGAGCGTGCGGGGATCGCGCCAGGGGTTCTCGTCCGGCGCCGCGAGCGGCGGGAACTCGCCTTGCTCGCTCGTCCACAGCGTCCATTGGTTCAGCTTCATGTTCCGGTCGAACGTCACGAGGAGCACGCCGATGTCGCGCGGCACCTCCGTCGCGCCGTTCTCCGGCTTGCTCTTCGTCACGCGGGGTGGGTCCGCCCACGCGGTGCCTGCCAGGAGCAGGGAGCACGCGAGCGTCGCCAGGAGCCCTCTTCCGATCACGCGGATGCGCATGGCCGCCCTCCTTCCGAAGGGCGAGTCGCCTGCCGCGCGGACGGCGGCCGGCGGCCCGCACGTCGCCTGCAAGCCTAGCGAGAGGGCGGCATCGCGCGATGTCCGTGCACGGTCTCCCGCCGTGCGGACGCCTTGCGGAGCGCCGGCACGACGCAACGAAACGGTCGCACGCGCGCGAGACGCGTCGGGCGCGTCCGTAACGAGGGCGACCCCGCGGCGGCACGCCGCGGGGTCGCGTAGCGATCCGGGACGAGAGGGAGGCTCGCGTCTTACGGGGCGCCGTCCTGGGCGGCGTGCTCGATCGCGAGCGTGCCGATGCTCCGCCCGAGGTCGAGGCCCGTGTCGTTGTCGAAGCGGTAGTGGATGCCGCCGTAGAGGCGGGAGTCCTTCGCCTCGCTGGCCATCATCGCCACCATCACCGCCGAGTCGGGGAAGAGGTAGCCGAGGACCTGCGACGCCGCGCCCGACGTCGAGGAGTGGCCCGACGGGTACGAGGGGAACGGGGGCGTCACGATGAACGGGCTCCAGGTGTCGTAGGGGACGCCGACGTCGCGACGGATCACGCTGATCGGCCGCTCGATGTCGTAGAAGTACTTGCAGTCCCAGCACGCGACGAACGCATCCGCCTGCGCCGTGTTGAGCAGCGCGAGCATGCGCGTCGTGCGGCACTCGTTGAACGCCTCCGTGATGGCGAGGCCCATGGCGATGTTGTTCCAGTGGCCGGGGGGCGTCACGGTGCCGCTGCCGTCGGCCCAGAACGTGGCGATGGCCGAGCGCTGGGGGTTGGCCCCGAGCGTCAGGTTCACGTTGAGCACCTCGTCGCGCTGGGCGATCCACTCGGCGGAGCCGTAGGCGGGCGGCGGGCCCGGGCGGTACGCGCTGCCGCTCGGCAGCAGCCACGTCTTCACGCTGCCCCAGCCGGGCAGCAGCGCCGCCGCGTTCGCCGGCGGGGTCGGCCTCCAGCGGCCGTTCACTCCCGACGGCACGTAGGCCGGCTGGGGATCGTCGCCGTGGTCGCCGGCCGCGCGGGCCAGGACCTGCGTCGCGACGGCCTGGCCGATGGCCACACCCGCGTCCACGTCGCTCTGGAAGCACGCGCACGAGTCGAGCTCGGCGGCGAGCGCCTGCGAGAGGCGAGCGTCGATCGCGGCCACGTCCAGGGGGAACAGATACTTGAGCACCTCGGCCGCCGCCTTGCTGATCGCGGCGCGGTCGCTCGCGTAGCCCGGGCTGTCGGGGATCGGGCCGTAGGTCGTCGGCGGGTTGATGAACGCCGACGGGCGCGGCCGCAGGTAGTGGTACTTCGTGTCGTAGCACGAGACCATCGCGTCGAACATGGCTACGGAGACGAGCGCGAGGCCGCGGGACGCCTTGGGCGGGTTGGTCGAGCGGGCCAGGATCAGACCGAGCTGGAACTCGTTCCACCGGCGGCAGGCCCCGGCGTTCCAGTCGTCGATGTTCGCCGTCTCGGTCGGCCCACGGGCGAGCGCCCGCGCCCGCAGGTCCACCAGCTCCTGGGCCGTTACCGTGCTGAAGGCGGTGGGGGGGGCGGCGGGCCGGATCGCCGCCACGTCGGGCACGACCCAGGTCTGCCACGTGCCGGCCGTCGGCTCGACCGGGGTCAGCCCGGCGTAGACGAGATCGGACGGGCCGTCGCTGCCCCCGCCGCCGCAGGCGGGGAGGGCGACGGTCAGCGCAGACAACGCGAGCACGAGACGGAATCGGGACACGGAGGGGGTCTCCAGGGACTCAGGACGTCGAACCCAGCCTCACAGCAACGGCCGTCTCTGTCGGCCATTCCCTATATCTCGGAACACCCCGGTCCGAGCCCCCCCCGGTGCCCGACCTCAGGCCCCCGGCGCCCCCTTCTTCCCGGCCCCCCCGGGCCTCCCCCCCGACCGCAGGGCCTTCGTGTGGCTCGCGAGCAGGGTCGTCAGCTCGACGACGAGCCGGCTCCGCCACCGGTCCTTCCGGCGCAGGACCACCAGCTTCCGCTTCGGGAACGTCGCCGGGAGGGCGCGGATCGCCAGGCGCCGGCGGTCGTCCTCGGTGACGGCCATGGCCGGCAGGATCGACACCCCGAACCCCCGCGCGACGTACGCCTTGACGACCTCGAGATTCCCCGACTCCATGACGGGGGTGAGCCGCACCCCCGCGGCCCGCAGGCCCTCGTCGATCACCGCGCGCGTCACGGCGGGCGGCGCCAGGAGGACCGCGCCCTCCCCCTGGAGCTCGGAGGGCTCCACGGGCCCGGTCGCCGCCAGCCGGTGCCCCGGCGGCACGGCCAGCACGAGCAGCTCCTCGAGCAGTGGCGCCGACTCGAGCGCGTCGTCGAGCCGCTCGGGCTTCGTCGCCACGCCGAGATCGGCGTCCCCGGCCAGCACGAGCGCCGTCGTCTCGACGGACCCGTGGTTGCGGACGTGCACGTCCGCCTTGGGGAACCGCGTGCGCAGCTCGGAGAGCACCGGGGGCAGCAGGTAGAGCGCCACCGTGTCTCCGCACGCGATCGTCACGGTGCCCTCGCCGTCCTCCTTCGCCTCCCGGATCCTCGACGACGCGTCGTCGAGCAGCGCGAACACCCGCTCGGCCGCCTCGAGCAGGATCGCCCCCGCGGTGGTGGGCCGCACGTCGCGCCCGGTGCGCTCGAGCAGCCGCTCGCCGATCTCGGTCTCGAGCGCCTTCACCTGCTGGCTGACGGCGGGCTGCGTGAGGAACAGCCGTCGGGCCGCGGCGGTGAACGACCGCTCGCGGACGACCTCCCGGAACGTGCGCAGGTGGTGGAGCTCCATGGCGTGCGGCAGCGTAGCCCGGACGGCCCCCCGGCGCCTCCCCTCGCGCTACCGGCCCTCGCCCCCGCCGCCCCCCTGACCCACCATCGGGATCGTGATCGTGGACTCCTGGTCGCTCCCCACGTCCACGAACGCCTGGGAGCCCTGCGCGAGCGCCTGCGTCGGCTGGCCGGGCTTCCCGCGCGCGATGACCTTCACCTCGTAGCGGCCCGGCGGCACGTGCCAGCGCCGGTTGACGCCGCCCTCGTCGGTGGTCATCAGCGCCTGCCACACGTCGGGCTTGCCGAAGTCCACCTTGCCCTCCTTGCGGAGGAGATCCCAGTTGGGGTTGACCTGGTTGCCGCGGGCGCTGACCAGCATGACGTTCGCGCCCACGACGGCCTGGCCCGACGCGTCCACGACCCGGATGACCACGGAGCCGAAGCGGCGGGCCGCCAGGTTGAGCTCGGTGGTCTGCCCGGTGACGACGCGGACCTCCTCCTCGACCTGCATGCCGGTCGGCGTCGTCGCCGTGAGGAGGTAGGTCCCCGAGGCGAGGCCCGAGATCTGGAAGCGCCCGTTCGCGTCGGACTGGCCCCAGCCGCCGGCGTTCCCGCCGGACTCCGGGGTGCCCTGGATCTGGAGGCCGATGCTGCCCCACTGCACCGCCTGCCGGGTGCCCTCCTCCGTGAACAGGCCGGCCACGGTGCCGCCCCGCGTGAGCCGGATCTCGATGGGGCCGCTGCCGCGGCCGTTGACCACCGAGACCTCGACCGGCGCGCGCGGCACCCAGTTGTCGGTGGACTGCACGGTGAGCTTCCAGGTGCCGGCCCCGAGGCCCTTCAGCCGGAAGGTCCCGTCCGCGCTCGAGAACGACTCCTGGCGCCAGTCGCGGCCGTTGCGGTTCGAGCCATCGGAGTTCTGGTTGCCGACGGTGTCGCCGATCGGCTCGGCGGACAGCTCGAAGTTGCTCGTGAACGGGCCGCCCTCGGGCAGCAGCACGAGGCCGTCCACCCAGCCGAGCGGCGTGAGCCGCAGCTCGAGGCTCCGCTCGCCCGCGACGATGCCGAGGCGCGACTCGCCCGCGAAGCCCACGGCGTACGCCTGGAGGTTCCAGCGGTCCGCCTCGAGGTTGCGCAGGACGAACCGCCCGTCCGAGTCGGTGCGGTCCTCGACGTAGGAGTTGCGGCCGGGCTTGGGCTGCGCCTCGTTGGCCGTGACCGACGCGCCCGCCACGGGCTTGCCCTCCGCGTCGAGGACGACGCCTTCGATGCGCTTCCCGGCGCCGAACGTGAGGTCCACCGTCTCGGTCGCGCCCGCGCGCACCTGCACCGCCTGCCCGCCCACGGCCTTCTCGAGCCCCCAGGTCGCGATCACCGTGTAGTTGCCCAGGGGAGCGTCCTCGACGCGCCAGCGTCCCTCGGCGTCGGTCGTCGCGTAGGGCGAGGCGAGCCGCGCGTCGCCGAGGAGCTGGCCGTACTGCCAGGGGTTGCCCTCGAGGCCCGGCACCGGCACGCCGCGACGGTTCCAGTCGTACTGCAGCGCCACGAGCGCGCCTTCGACGCCCTGGCCCTTGCCGTCCTTGACGGTGCCCTGGACGATCCCGCCGCCCATGAGACGGATGCGCACCGGCGCCTTGCCGCTCTGCACGATCGCGAAGCCGAGCCCCGAGCCCTTCCCCTTCGCGCCGAGCTGGAACTGCGACTCCTTCGCCATGCCCGGCGGCACCGGGAGCGCGAACCGGCCCTCGGCGTCCGTCGTGGTCGAGAGCTCGGCCCAGGACTTGTTCCCGAGCGAGTTCGCGTAGACGACCGTCGCCCCCGACGCGGGACGGCCGTCGGCGTCCACGACGACGCCCTCGAGGTCGGCGCCCGAACGCAGGCGGAGCTCGGTCTCGCGGCCCGCGCCGCGGGCCGGGGCCTGGTTGGCGGCGGGCACCTGGATCCCGCCCATCCCGGTGCCGACGCCCTCCTTGCGGGCGAACAGCTGGATGTACTCGCCGGGGCCGCACGGCACGCGCATGGTGAAGCGACCGTCCGCGTCCGTGGTCACCGGCGACGACTCCTGCTGGCCCGCCATGCCCCACCACTGCGAGGTCACGGTCGCCCCCGCCACGGCCCGCGAGCCGACCTCCTCGAGCACGCGGCCCGTGATCTCCTGCCCCTTGCGCAGCACGAAGCCCTTCTCGACCGTGGCCCCCGCCGCGATCGTCACGTCGCCGGTGGTCGCGGGGGCGAAGCCGTCGGCCTCGATGCGGACCTGCACCTGCCCGATGGACAACGAGTCGAGGCGGGCGGTGCCGTCCTGCGCGGTGACCGCGCCGCCCCAGCTCGGGCCCGCCTGCGCCGACACCTTGGCTCCCGCGAGCGCGGCCCCCGCCTCGTCCTTCACCCTCACGACGAGCGTGCCGCCCTCCTCGAGGATCACGTCGATGCACGTGCCCCGCGAGCTCACGTACTCGGTGCGGGCGCCGTAGCCCGTCGCCTCCGCGCGCAGGCGCAGCCGATCGCCCGCGGGCGCGGGGCCCACGAGGAACCGCCCGTCGGCGCCCGACACTGCCGACGCGAGCGCCGGGGAGGTGGGCACCTGCGTCCACGGGTTGAGCGGGTCCACCCGGTAGAGGGCGACCTTGGCCCCCGGGAGGGGCTGCTCCTTCGCGTCGAGCACCCGTCCGTACACGCCCTCGGCCTTCGAGAACGTCGGCTTCTCGGGCGCCTCGGCCTCCTCCTTCACCGCCGCGGGCTTCTTCGGGCCCCCGGCGCCCGCGCCGGCCGCGAGCGTGCCGTCGGGACCCGCGAGGGCGCCGAGCGCCTCGGGCGCCGCCGCGTCGGCGGCCTCCTCGACGTCGCCCTCGGCCCTCGGCCCCCCGTGCCCCCCCCCTCCCAGGACCAGGTAGCCCACCGCTCCCAGGGCGAGGAGGAGCGGCAGCAGGAGCAGCCCAGTTCGCGCGGACCTCGGCACCTGCGGTCTCTCCCTCGCGGATCGCGAACCTCGACGGACGCCCGTCCTTGCCTGTCTCCTCAGCGGATCTCGCCCGTCACCCAGACCGTCTCCGTGTGCGTCCGGGGTGCTCCCGAGTCCCCCGCGACCTCGAGCGTCAGCTGGACCTGCGCCCCGATGCGTCCCGCCGCCGCGCCCACGGCCGTCCGCACCACGACATCGGTGCCGTCCGGCGCGTCCTTGAGCGACGTCTCGAGGCGCGAGTCGGAGGCGCGCGCCGCCGTGACCTTCACGCGGTAGCCGTGGCCCCCGCGGACCTCGATCACCCGCTCGACCGCGGGGCCCGCGACGGGCACGACGCCGAGGGCGAGCTGGCGGGGGTCGATGCTGCGGAAGTCGGTGATGCGGCCGATCACCGGCACCTTCAGCTCGGGGACCTCCGGATCGTCGCTGCGGACGCTCATGTTCTTGTGGAACGGCCCGGCGGTGCCGAGCTCGGTCGCCATGAGGAGGAGGAGGTCCACCGTGGCCCCGGGCTCCAGCGCGAAGGTCGCCAGCGGCTTCCCGAGGCTGAAGCACGAGCAGTTGAAGGTGGGGGTGGTCACGATCAGGACCCGGTGGTCGCTCCGGTTGCGGATCGTGACGGTCTTCTCCCGACGCTCGAGCCAGGGCACGTCGCCGAAGTCGATGGCGTCGCGCAGCACCTCGAGCGCGCCCCACGCCTTCCGGTGCCGCAGCAGCGCCCAGCCGCCGACCCCGGCGCCGACGAGGCCCAGCACCAGGACCAGCAGGAGCAGCCTCCGACGTCGCATCGCGGAATCGTACCCCGCGGCGCACCGGCCGCCGGGACCCCCGCGTGGGACCGCGCGGTCAGCGACCCGTGGGGACGGGCGGGGCTTCCTCGGGGGCGATCTGCCCGAGCGGGGTGGGGCCGAGGTGGCGGTCGCCGCGGTCCGCGGTCTTGGGGGCGCCGGGGGGCGCGGT
>CAZJJQ010000015.1:0-19440 GCA_964546345.1 uncultured Planctomycetales bacterium | reverse complement strand
GCGAAGGCGCGCGCGGAGAGGTCGCCGCTCGAGCGGCTTGCCGACCGCGTCTCCGCCGTGTTCGTCCCCGGCGTGGTGGTCCTCGCGGCCGCGCTCTTCGCCGGCGACCTGGCCCGCGGCGGAGGCGCGGTGCCCGCGGCCATGCGCGCGCTCGCCGTGCTCGTCATCGCGTGTCCCTGCGCGTTGGCCATCGCGATGCCCCTCGCGGTGACCGCGGCGCTCGGACGCCTCGCCGAGCGCGGCATCCTCGTCCGCTCCGGGCTCGCGCTCGCGGGCCTGCCGCGCGTGCGCGTCGTGGCCTTCGACAAGACGGGCACGCTCACCGAGGGCCGCCCCGAGGTGAAGGCCGTGCTCCCTCTCGGGGGCGCCGACGCCGACGGGCTCCTCGCGGACGCCGCCGCCGTCGAGCGCGGGAGCGAGCACGCGCTCGCGCGAGGGATCGTCGCCGCGGCCGTCGCCCGGGGGCTCTCCCTGCCCGCGGTGGAGGACGTCCACGTCGAGCCCGGGCTCGGTGTGCGCGGTCGCGTCCGGGACGCGCGCGGGACCCGCGCGGTCCGCGTTGGAAGACCGTCCTGGATTCTCCGCGACGGGCATGGCCTCGGAGAGGCGATCCCGGTCGAGGAGGGGGGGGGCGACGGGGGCCGGGCCTCCGAGGTCCTCGTCGAGCTCGACGGCGTGCCGGTCGGGCGCCTGGCGCTCTCGGATCTCGTCCGCGCCTCGGCGCGCGCCGCGGTCGAGGGCCTCCGCGCCGACGGGGTCGAGGTCGTCGTGCTCTCCGGCGACGGCCCCGCCGTCGTCGTGGAGGTCGCGCACGCGTTGGGACTGCCTCCGAGCGCCGCGCAGGGAGGCCTGCTGCCCGCCGACAAGGTGGAGGCGATCCGGCGGCTGCGCGCCGAGGGGCGGGGCACGGTGGCGTTCGTCGGCGACGGGCTCAACGACGCGCCCGCGCTCGCGGCCGCCGATCTCGGCCTCGCGGTCGGCTCCGGCACCCATCTCGCGCGCGAGACCGCGGACGTGAGCCTCCTCGGCGACGACCTCTCGCGGCTCCCGGGGCTCCTGCGCGCCGCGCGCGCCACGCGCAGGGCGGCGCGCTGGAACCTCTTCTGGGCCTTCGCCTACAACACGGCGGGGCTCGGCTTCGCCGTCGTGTCCCGCGTGCCGCCCGTGTACGCGGCCTTCGCGATGGTGATCTCCAGCCTCTTCGTGATCGGCAACAGCGCCCGCCTCCGCGCGGCCCTGCCCCTCACGATGCGCTCGCCCGGTCGCCGGGTGCCCGCTCCGGGCGGGCCCTCGCCGACCGGCGCCACGCCTCCCACGACCTGACGGGCCGCCAGCGACCGGCCGTCGCGGTGTCGGGCGGCGCATCGAGGCCCTCCGGGGAGGGGCCGAGGGGGGCCCGCAGCGATGCAACGAATTCGTCGCGCCTCTCCGGATCGGCTCCGGGGGCCGAGCCGACGCAGGGTGTACGAGGCGACCGCCTCCGCTCGACGGGGCGGCCCACGCCCTGCCCTCTCGCTGGGCACGCGCCCCCCGTGGAGTCCGTGCTCGGCGCGCGGACGACGCAGGGCGATCGATCGGTCCTGCCCGGGTCGCGCGGGTCCGGGACGCCCGTGAGCGCGGCGCTTCAGGCCCTGTACTTCCGGTCGGCGTCCTCCGGCGCGGACCTAGAATGGAGACCACCGGGGAGTTCTCCCCATGCCTCCGCGCGTCCTCCGGTTCGCCGCCGCGGTCGTGCTGCTGCTGGCGGTCCCCGCCTGGGCGGAGGAGACGTACGAAGTCGTCTTCCATCCTCCGTGGAAGGCAGGGGACCGGCTCCGCATCGAGGCCGCAGGCGCGTCCCGCTGGTCGCTGGAGGAGCGGAGCGGCACGATGCCACGCCCGCCGCTCGTGCGGGAGGACGCCCTCGCCCTGGAAGCGGAGGGCGAAGTCGTCGCCGTCGGGGCGGACGGAAGCCCCACGGAGCTGCGGCTCCGCATCGTGCGGCTGGCCCGTACGCTGGTGGGCCGCGAAGCGGTCCTGGTCCCGGCGGGGACCTCCGTGAGCGCCTCGGTCACGGGCGGGACGCCGCGCTACGCCGTGGAGAACGCGTCGTCGGAGGTCGGCGAGGCCCTGCGGCTCCTCCTCGATCCCGCCTTCGACGGGCCGACGGACCAGCGCCGTTTCGCGCCCGACGGACGCAAGCGGCCCGGGGACGGCTGGACGGTCCGCCCCGAGGCCGTCGCCGACGCACTCCGGGTCGGAGGCGTGTCGGCCCCGGCGGGTTCGGTGCGTGGAGACGTGCGTCTGGTGAGGGTCGAAGCCGTGGACGGCGTTGCCTGCCTCGTCCTGAGCGCGTCGTTCGTCGCCGACGCGACGGGCCTGCCCACGAAGCCGGGGCTTACGACGACCACCTCACAGGTCTCCTCCAAGGTCGAGGCGACGATCTCCCTCGATCCCGCACGGCCGTACGCGCACCATCGACGTACTCGCAGCCTCGAGGTCGCCGCCGAGGGACGCGCGCCCGGAGAGGCCCCTGCCTCCTTCCGGCTGCTGGATTCGCGCACGCACGAGCTGACGATGCGCCCGATCCCGGTCATACGACCCGCACCTCCCGCGTTCGCGGCCTCTCCCGTCCTCGGCAGCTGGGTCGCTCCCGTCGGCGGCGGCGAGGCCCACATCACGTTCCGCCTCGACGGCACGTACGGTCGTCGGTGGCCCGAGGGGGCGGCCCTGCGCCGGTTCCGCGGCACGTACGAGCTGGGGGCGTCCGCGCTGCGGGTCGAGGACGCGGAGGAGCCCGGGAGGCTCCTGACGGTGCCCTTCCGCAAGCTCGAGGCCGACGCGCTCGAGCTCACGATCGACGGCGAGCCGATCCGGTTCGCGCGCCTCGCCCCCGCGCCCCCCGAGATTCCTCCCCTGGCGGCCGATCCCGGCCAAGAGGCGGCGTTGCGCGAGCTCGAGGCCCACCTCGCCGCGGGCCGTGCGGTAGACGAACGCGACGGCGAAGGGCGAACGCGACTGGAGCGCGCCGCGCGACGGGGGCAGGCGCACCTCCTCGCGCGCCTGCTCGACGCCGGCGCCGACCCGGGGCGCGTGGGGCCGGACGGCGACACGCCGCTCGGGTCGGCCCTCGCGGCGGGCCAGGACGGGGCGGCCGCCCTGCTCGTGCACCGCGGGGCGCCGCTGTACCTCCGCGACGGTCTCGGGTTCACGCCCCTGCACGCGGTCGCCCGTGCCGGCTCGGTGGAGCTCGCGCGGCGGATGCTCGCCCGCGGTGCGGCCATCGACGCCGGCGCCGACGACGGGAGCCGCGCGCTGCACGTGGCGCTGCGGACGGCACGCATCGACATGGTGCGGCTCCTGCTCGAGGAGGGCGCGGATCCCCGGGTCCGTGACCACGACGGGCAGACGCCGCTCCACGTGGCCGCGGCCGTGAACCTCGTGCCGGTCCTCGCACGCCTGCTGGCCGCGGGCGCCGAGCTCGAAGCGCGCGCGAAGAACGGGTTCCGTCCTCTCCACGAGGCCGCCTGGGCGGGGAAGCTGGACGCCGTGGAGTTCCTCGTCGAACGGGGGGCGGACCTCACGGCGCGTTCCGAGCTGGGCACGCCCGAGGACGTCGCGCGACGCCGGGAGCACCTCGACGTCGCCCATCGCCTGATGGACCTCGCCCGGGCCCGGAGGTGATGCATGGACGGCCGTCCCGCTCGACGCTCCGATCCCCTCGCACACGCCGGCCCTCGGAGGGGCCGGAGGGAGGCTCCGATGGCACGTTTCCTGACGCTGGCGTGGGTCCTGCTCCTCGCGGTGGAGCTCGGGAGCCCGAGGGCGGTCCGAGCGGAAGAGGGCCCTGCGGACGCATCGGTCCTGGTGGGCCGTTGGGAGCTGTTCCTGGTCGAGAAGCCCCTGCTCCAGGACCTCGGCGCGGGGATCCCGAAGCCGCATCGATGCGAACACTGGTTCTTCCCCGGCGGCGTGTGGGCGACCGCCTTCGCGGAGTCGAACGGGTCGCTGCGGCTGCTGTTCGGCAGGTGGTCCACGAAGGGGGACGCGCTGTCCCTCCGGACGGAGGACGGCAAGGCGCTGCGGCCGGTGGTCTGGCTCCCGATGGCCATCGTCGATGAGCAGCTGATGCGGCCCGCACAGCCCGAGCCGGTGCTCGACCCCGCGTGGGCGTGGATCGCAGGGGAGGACCTGCGGTGGTCGTCCGTGAGCGCGACGACGCTTCGGATGTCCGGGCCCGAGCGCTTCCCCTACCTTCAGCTCACGCGGCGCAAGGACCTGAAGGACGAAGACCTGGTCGGGACCTGGAGCGGCGACGGCTCCTCGGTCACGTTCCGCGAGGACGGCCACTACGAGCGCGAGGAGGACCTCGGGGGGCGGGTCTCCCGTCTCTCGGGGACCTGGAAGCTCCTGGGGGGCGTCGTGCGCGTCGAGCTCGTGGGCGGAGTGTCGCGAACGCTCGCGCCGGTCCTCTCCGACCGTCTGTACCTCCTCGACGCGGACGACCGGGAAGGCGCGATCGGTCGCGTGGCGCTGACCCGGCGCGCGGCGGGGCGCCCCTCCGACGTCGCCGGGCCCGAGCGGCCCGCGCCCGTCGGGGTCGTCGGCGTCTGGGTCGCGCCCATGGAAGGGGGACAGGCGAAGATCACGTTCCGGGCGGACGGCACGTTCACGCGGGAGTGGCCCGAGGGCGGCAAGACGCGGCGATTCGGCGGCACCTTCGAGGTGAAGGGCGCCGACCTCCTCGTCGAGGACTCCGAGGAGCCCGGCACGGTGTTGAAGGTCCCGTTCCGTCGCGTCGGCGATGACGGGCTCGAGCTGACGATCGAGGGGGAGACCCTGCGCCTGGCGCGGGAGGGTACGTCGGCGCGCGCGGACGGTCCTCCGGCCGCACCGGTGCCGGCCACCCTGCATGGTGCGTGGCTCGCGCAGGACGAGACCGGTTCGGTGCGTCTCGACCTGGGTGCCGACGGGAGCTTCGTCTTCGCGCTGGCCACTCCGCAGCAACGGTGGCGCTACGCAGGCCCCTGCGGCGTGCGCGGCGGCGTGCTCGAGGGCCGCGACGAGGCGACGGGCGCGCCCGTGCGGCTGCCGTACCGCCTCGCCGACGCGGACACGCTCGTGGTGACGGTCGCGGAGGTGGAGTTCCAGCTGAAGCGCCAGGGAGCGAAGCGGGCAGGGGGGGAGGAAGGGGGCG
Organism: uncultured Planctomycetales bacterium; assembly: GCA_964546345.1. Lineage (GTDB taxonomy): Bacteria > Planctomycetota > PLA2 > PLA2 > JAEUHO01 > JAYTCP01. Next base: position 14,264 of record CAZJJQ010000015.1, on the reverse strand, counting down.
GCGGGGGCACCCCGCCCAAGGACGCGGCGGCGGGGACGGCCCTCCCGTCCGGGGCTCTGGGGACGTGGGCCGGGTCGCTCTCGACGGTCCAGGGCTTCGACGCGGGGCGCGTCACGCTGACCCTCCGTCCCGACCAGACGTACACGCTCACCTGGCGTCTTCCTGGGCAGGTGATCCCGCGGACCGGAACCTACAAGGTCGAGGGCAACGTCCTGACGTTCATGGCGAAGGGCGAGGGGCCCATCTCCGTGGAGTTCCGGCTGGGCCCGAGCGGGCTCACCCTCGACGCGTTCGCAGCGATGCAGCCCACGACCCTCACCCGGCAGCCGTAGGGCGCACGGGCTTGGGATCCCTCACTCGTAGCGCAGCACGCGGCGGGCGACCTCCGCGTCGGCGTCCACCTGCTCCTGACGCTCGTGGACGAGCGACAGCTCCCAGGCCGCCGTGTCGTAGTCGCGCGTGACCGGCGCGACCTGCCCGACGTGACGGAGCAGCCCGAAGGCCTCGAAGGAGGGGAGCGCCTCCACGACCTCGACGCCGTGCACGGCGCGGATCCGCGGGAGCTCGTGGGTCTGGACCCCGTGCACGACGCGCGCGTCGATCCGGTCGTAGCGGGGGAGGTCGAGATCGTCCGCGCGGAGCGGCGCGTCGGACAGGTACTGGCAGGCGGCGAGCTCGAAGAGGCTCCGGCCGTGCAGGCGGGAGGCGAGCCAGGGCAGGTTGCCCCCCGCGAATCTCGCGCCCACCTCGATGAGGCACGGGCCGCGGTCGTCCACCTTCACCTCCATGTGGATCGGCGCACGCCGCAGGCCGAGCGCCTCGACGACCGCCGCTGCGTACGCGCCGACCCGGCCGAACACCGGATCGTGCGTCGGGACGCGGTGGGTGAGCCAGTACAGGTTGGGCACCCCGTCCACCGTCCGGCGGTCGTAGCGCCACACGTCGGTGACCAGCAGGTCGCTGTGCGCGTCCACGATGCCGTTGACGACCATCTCCTCGCCGCCGACGTACTCCTCGAGCAGCACCCGGCCGCTCCCCGCGAGCCGCACCCGCTCGCAGTCGCGCAGGAGCGTGGCCTCGTCGGTCGGGAAGGTGACGTGCTCCGATCCCGAGCCCGCCGTCGGCTTCACGACGAGCGGCCAGCGCCCGACGCGGCGCAGGAAGCGCAACGCCCCCTCGCGGTCGGTCACCACGGCCGAGGCGTTGATCCGGACCGTGCCCGTCCGGCGCAGCCACGCCTTCATGACCGCCTTGTCGCGGCACCGCTCCATGACGCGGTAGGTGTTCCAGTCGAGGCCGAGGTGCTCGGAGAGCCGCGCGCCGAGCAGCACCGTCTCCTCGTCCCAGGGCACGACGCCCTCGACGGGCCCGTGGCGCGCGACGATGGCGCGGGCGGCGGCCGCCGCGCCGCGCAGCGACACGGCGGGCAGCGCCTCCACGACGTAGGGCCCGAGCTCCCGCGACCAGCGGTCCGACCAGAGCCGTCGGCGCGCCTCGCTCGTGAACACCGCCACGGCGGCCTTGCCGAGCCTCCCCCCGAGGAACCCGAGCAGGTGGCGGGGGTAGGGCCCCACCGGATCGATCACGACGTAGCTCACCCGACGTACCGGAGCCGCGCGCGGGCCTCCGCCGCGTCGCGCGCGACCTGGGCCGCGTCGGGGTGGAAGAGGTAGACCTCCCACGCCTTCGTGTTCACGTCGCGGCTGACCGGGACGCGCGAGCCCGGCTTGCGCAGCATGCCCATGCCCTGGAACGACGGGAGGCGCTCCACCTCCTCGACACCGAGCACCTCCCGGACCTCCTCGATCTCGTGCGTCTGCACCCCGCTGACGACGCGCGCGGCGTGGCGGTCGTAGTGCGCGAAGTCCACGTCGTCGGGGGAGACCTCGAGCTCGGCGAGGTAGTGGCAGGCGGCGAGCTCGAACAGGCTGTGGTGGTGGAGCAGCGACCCGAGCACGGGCTGGTGGCCTCCGGCGAAGCGGGCGCCGCACTCGATCAGGCAGGGTCCGCGCTCGTCCACCTTGACCTCCATGTGGAACGGCGCGCGGCGGAGCCCGAGCGTGCGGAGCACCTCCCGCGCGTACGCGGAGGCCTCGGCGAAGGGCTCCTCGTCCGTCGAGACCTTGATGGTCTCGAAGTAGACGTTCTTCTCCCCGTGGCTGTCGCGTTTGTCGTAGCGCCAGACCTCGGTCACCAGCACCTCGCCGTGGGCGTCCACGAGCCCGTTGACGACGTGCTCGACGCCGCCGACGTACTCTTCGAGCAGGACCTCGCCGAGGCCGCGCTCGAGCACCTCCTGGCAGGCCCGGAGGAGGGAGGCGGGGTCCTCGGCGAAGTGCACGCTCATGGACCCCGCCCCGCCGGTCGGCTTGACGACGACGGGCCAGGTGCCGAGCGACGCGGCGAAGCCGATCGCCTCCTCGGCGTCGATGACCGTGCGCGACCGGTTGACGCGCGCGGTCCCGTGCGCACGCAGGTAGGCCTTGAGCACGGCCTTGTCCCGGAAGCGCTCGATCACGTGCGCGGGGTTCCAGCCGAGGTCGAGCGCCTCGCCGAGCTCGGCGCCGAGGAGGACCGTGCGCTCGTCCCAGGGCAGGATCCCCGAGAAGCCGTCGGGGAACTCGTCCTTCAGACGGGCCGCGGCCTCGTCGATCCGGCTCCGGTCCACCACGTGCTCCGCCACGACGCGGCCGCCGAGCTCGCCCTTCCAGCGCCGCTCCCAGAGCCCCGCCTGCGCTCCGGAGGAGAACAGGGCGACCCCGGAGAGGCCCCGGCCCTCGAGGAACCGCACCATGCGGGCGGGGTAGTCGTCGGTGGGGTCGAGGATCAGGTAGGGCTTCACGCGACGAGCACCTCGAGCCGTTCGCCGGCGAAGGTCATGAGCGCGCGCAGCGTGTCGTAGTCGGGGTGGCGGAGCCGGAACCACACGTTGTTCAGGTACCCCTTGTGGATGGGGTCCGTCGGCGTGCCCGGAGGGGGGACCCGGTGCGCGAAGAGGTGGGGGCGGAGGGCCCCGAGCACCTCCTCGAGCCCCCGATAGCCGACGATGCGCCCGTCCCGCGGCGGGCGGACCTGGACCGAGCCGGTGGCGAAGCGCCGGCTCGGGGCCCGCGTGACGCGCCGGTGCAACAGGACCTGCGCCCACTCGGCCCATGCGTCCAGGTCGTTGCCCGCGGAGTGGAGGTCGTAGATGCGTTCGCCGGGAGGGCGGGCCCCGATCTCGGAGAACTTGAGGCCCTTGGGCCCGAAGAACCACTCCATGTGCGTGGCCGACGTGCCGATGCCGAGCGTGCGGATGACCTGCCTGCCCATCGCCCGGAGCTCGGCGTAGGCGGGCTCGTCCGCGCGGTTGGTCGCGGCGATCTGCGGCGCGACGCGGCGGTCGTCGAGCGCGGACAGCACGGTGGGGTAGTAGTGCGCGACGAACTCGGCGACCGGCGTCCCATCGACGGAGAGGGTGTCGTAGAAGCCCTCGTGGCCCACGACGTACTCCTCGACCTGGACCGACGCCCCCCGCCCGACGCCGAGCCCCGCCGCGGTGGCCTCGAGGCTCTTCGCGTCGGCGCACCGCGAGGTGCCGAGCCCTCCGAGGGCCGCCCGGGGCTTGACGATCACGGGGAAGCCCTCGCGTTCGGCGAACGCGCGCAGGGCGGCGACGGTCGTGACCGCCTCCGACGCGGCGCAGGGCACCCCCTCGGCGCGGAGCGCCTCCTTCATCGCGGCCTTGTCGCGACACAGCGTCGCGGTGCGGACCGAGAGGCCGGGCAGGCGGAGCGCCTCGCGCGCCTGCGCGACGGGCAGCACGAGGGCCTCGTCGCCGATCTCGAGCAGGTCCACGCCGGGGCGACCCGAGAGGGCTCGCACGGCCGCCGCGATCCCCTCCGGCGACCCCAGGTCGTCGGCGTGGACCCAGCCGTCGAGGTGGCGGCGCAGCGACTCGTCCACGGCCTGCGCGGGCCTTCCCCCGATGCCGGTCACGCGGGCCCCCGCCTCCTTGAGGCCGCGGACCATGTCCGTGTAGGCCGAGAACAGCTCGGGACCGACGAAGGCGACGTGGGGGCGCATCGGGGGGATCCCGGACTGTACCGGCAGCGCCCGTCCGTGTCTGCCCGGTGGCCTCTCGCGCACCGCTCCTCCGAGGGGCGGCCTCGGGTCCGGGCGTCGGGGGCGGAGGTCGCGGAGCCGACGGACGGGGAGCGGGCGAGGCGCGCGCGGGGAGGTCGGCCCTCCGTCCCCCGCCGCCCCCTTCCTCCCAGGGGGGGGGTGCGCTCCCGTCCCCGCACCTGGCCGCCGGCGCCCGGAGGGCGTTGCGTACGTGCGAGGGGCGTCGTAGCCTCGCGATCGTCGCGCCGGAGGAGACAGGTGCACTCGACGAGCGATCCCGTGCCGCGCAGCGGGCGAGACCCGAGCGGGGCCGGGGCGAGGGCGGAGCGCGCGTCCGAGGCGGAGCTGTTCGGGGAGGACCTGCTCTCGTCGTGGGTGGCGATCGCCGGCCGGAGGGGACACGAGCCCGCGCGGGCGCTCGCGCTGGCGGAAGGGCGCGTCCTCGCGCGGCTCGGGGCGCCGCTGTCCGCGATGCGTGCGCTGCGGAGAACCGGTCCTGCGGGCGCGCTGTCTCCGAAAGACCGGCGCGAGCGGCTCGGCCTGCGGGCCAGCCTCCACAAGGGGCTCGCGCTGCGTCGGGGCGAGCCGTCCCTGCGGGACCGCCACGAGCGGCGGGCGATCGCGTTGTATCGGCGCGCGTTCCGTGCCGACGGCGACCCGTGGCCCCTCGTCAACGTCGCGTCGATGCATCGGCTCCGAGGGGAGGCGTCCCTGGCCGAGGAGGCCGCGCTCCGCACGCTGTCGATCCTCGACGCCCCGGGGCCGGAGGACGGGTGGCGCGCGGCCACGCGCGGGGAGGCGCTGCTGGTGCTCGGGCGCCTGGACGAGGCGGCGCGTGCCTACCGCGACGCGCCGTTCTCGACCGCGCGACGGTTCGCCGACGCGGCGTCGGCCCGTCGGCAGGCCCGGAGGATCCTCGCGGCGCTGCGCCTCGATGCGCCCGCGGTCGAGGCCTGGATCGCGAGCACGCTGCCGCGTCCGCGGATCGGCGTCGCGACGGGGCACATGCTCGATCGTCCCGAGCGGCCGACGCCGCGCTTCGCCGCGTCCGCCGCAGGCGCCGTCGGCGAGGCGCTCGCCCGCTGGGTGCGGGAGCGCGGGATCGACTTCGGGCTCGCCTCGGCCGCCGCGGGCACGGACGTGCTCTTCCACGAGGCGGTGCGCGCGACCGGAGCGCGGAGCCGCATCGTCCTCCCGTTCCCGTCGGAGGTGTTCCGGACGACGAGCGTGGGGCCGCTCGGCCCGGACTGGGAGCGGCGCTACGAGGCGCTGCTCGCCGCCGGTGCGGAGTGGGTCAGCGTGGCCTCCACGCAGCCGCTGGGCACGAACAGCGCGTGGTACGAGTACGGGAACGAGGTGCTCGAGGGGATGGCGCTCTGCAAGGCGGACGAGATCGACGGGGAGATCCACCGGGTGGCCGTGTGGGACGGGCGCCCCGGCGACGGTCCGGGCGGCACCGCGGCCACGGTGCGCCGTTGGGTCGCGCGGTGTGCGCCCTTCGACGTGATCGATCCCCGCGCCGACGCTCCGGTCGCGACGACCTGGTCGAGGGCGCCGAGCGCGGCCTCGGTGGGGGAGGACCGCGCCCCGGACGTGCTCGGGATCCTGACCGCCGACGCGCGCGGCTACGGCGACCTCGACGACGACGGGTTGGCGCGGTTCGCCGCGCACGTGTTGCCGGAGATCGCCGCCGCGGTCGGGGCCGACGCCCGCGGGGGCCGCACGGAGCCGCTCCTCGTCAAGACCTGGGGGGACGGGCTCCTCGCCGCCCATCCCGATCTGGAGCGGATCGCGGGGCTCGCCTTCGAGCTGCGCAATCGGGTCGCGCGCCGTCGCTGGGACCTGGTCGGCCTACCCCGAACGCTCACCCTGCGGATCGCGCTGCACGCCGGGCCCGTGAAGCGCATTCGCAACGCCGTGACGGGGAGGGACGACCTGCTCGGCAGCCACGTGAGTCACGCCGCCCGTCTCGAGCCGGTGACGCCCCCGGGGGAGATCTTCGCCAGCGAAGGCTTCGCCGCGCTCCAGAGGCTCCGCTGCCCGTCGGCCGCTCGATGCGTCCTGGTGGGACACGGCGCGTGGGCGAAGGGCTTCGGCGCCGGGGTCGGCGGCCTGCCCATGTACCGGGTGGACGAGGGCTGACCTGCTACCGCCCGAACGCTGCGCGCGGGGAGCAGCCTTCGGGCGGTAGCCGGTCCGCCCGTCCACGCTCCGGGGGGGGGGCGGCCCCCCCGCGCGCCCTGGTCGCCTACGGCTGCTTCGCCGCCGGCGGGCCGAAGGGGCTCTCGTCGGCGGACGGCCCGTAGACCGAGGGGAGCGGGACGTCGAGCATGCGCAGATAGACCGTCAGCTGCCCACGATGATGCACGTGGTGGTTGAGCACGAGCATGCGGATCAGGGCGCCCCTCGGGGCCGACATCAGGTCCTTGCCACCCCCCGTCAGGCGCCAGGTCGTGGCGAGGTCTCGCTCGCCCCACCGCGAGAGCGCCGCCTTCGCCCCCTGGAGGCCCGTCTCGAAACGCGTGCGGACCTCCTCGACGCTCTGGGGCTGCCGGGCCTGGAAGTCGACCTTCGCCGTGTCGAGCGTGTCCTGCGCCAACATCTCCGTCACGATGGCCGGGGTCGAGGCGACGTGGTACGCCAGCTGACCCAGGGTCTGCGACTTCGGGTGCGGCTTCCAGGCGAGCTTGCCCGCCGGAAGCCGTTCGAGCAGCTTCCGCGTGGCGGCCGCCTCCTGGTCGAGCTCGGCGATGAACGGGGCGCACGGCGAGGGACTGGCGGGCATGGGAGGCTCCGGGGGTGGGCGACGCTGGCCCGCGAATGGTAGCCGTGGGGCGGGGCCTCCGGCGCCGCGCGCCGTCGGGCGAACGAAGGCGAGGCGCCGCTTCCATGCGCGATCGAGTCCGCCGGGGGGCGGTACAACGGTGGCAGGTCCAGCGTCGCTCGTTCGTGTCAGGGCCCCGCCGCCCCAGGAATTCCTCTTTCAAGGTCGGCCCCCACGGGAACGCTCGCCCACCACGCCCCCCGTGCCTGGCGCCAGGGTCCAGCTGTGCACGGCGCCGCCGGACCTGCGGCACCGATCGGAGGGCGACGTGGACGCCGGTGAGGCCCCCGCGCGTCGTCCAAGCGTCGTGCGACGCCGTCGGCTGCCCCGCATCCTGCGCACGCTCCTGATCGTGGTCGTGGCCTGCGAGCTCGTGCTCCCGGCCTTCCTCTTCTTTCGACGCAACGACCTCCTCTTCCTGCCGTCGGCCCGCCCCCTCCCGGAGTCTGCGCTCGGGAGCTTCGGGGACGTGCCGGCGTCGGTCGTGCGCGTGCGTCGGCCGGACGGTCGTGAGCTCGCGGCGTACGACGTCGTGCCGAAGGAGGCGGGCCCCGACGCGCCGGTCGTGCTCCACCTGCACGGCAACGCGGGCAACATCGCGCTGCGCGCGGGCATGGCGCGGCGGTTCGCGGTCGGCGCGCGGTGCCGGCTGCTGCTGCTGGACTACTCGGGATACGGCGGAAACCGCGGATCGCCGTCCGAGGACGAGGTCGGGGCCGACGCGCTCGCGGCCTACCACCATCTCGTCGCAGGGGGCGTCGTCCCCGCGCGCATCGTGGTGTACGGCGAGAGCCTCGGTGGGGGACCGGCGCTCCTCGTCGCGTCGAGGCGCCCGGTGGCGGGCGTCGTCCTCCAGTCCACCTTCACGTCGCTGTCGTCGATGATGGGACGGGTCGTGCCCTGGCTCCCGCTCGCGGCGCTGTTCGTGCGCGGGTCGTTCCCCAACGCCGAACGGGTCGCCCGCGTGACGGCGCCCGTGCTCGTCGTGCACGGGACGCGCGACGCGACCATCCCGTTCGCGGAGGGCGAGGCGCTGCACGCGGCGGCGCCGCCGGGGGCGGAGCTCCTCGCGATCGAGGGCGCCGACCACAACGATCTGCTCGACGTCGCGGGCGACGCCTACCTGCGGGGGCTCGGAGAGAGGCTCCGGCAGTGGACGGGGCACTGACGGCGAGGGGACGCGGAGGGCCGCGGGGGGGGATCGTGGGGGCGCCGGGGGCCGGGGGGGGGACGGGCCGCAGGCGCGGCCCCGGCCTCGTCCCCTCCATGAGGAGGTCCGGCTAGACTTCCCCCGGCTCCGGAGCCCTCCCCATGGACCGCGCGCCCTTCGACCTCGACGCGATCGTCATCCAGTCGCCCTGCACGGTCCCCTGGGAGTCCATGCGGGGCGATGACCGCAAGCGCTTTTGCGCCAGCTGCCGCCTCCACGTTCACGACCTGTCGCAGCTGACGCGCAAGGAGGCCGTGGACCTCCTCGAGACGACGCGCGGTCAGTGCTGTCTGCGGGTGTGGCGTCGCCCCGACGGCCGCGTGGTCACGAAGGACTGCGGTGTCGTGCGGTTGGCCATCGAGCGTCGGTTGCGGTGGATCCGCTCCGTGGCAGCGGCGATGCTCGCCGCCGTCGGCCTTGCCGGGTGCAAGGGGGCGAGGCTCTCGGATGCGCCCCCCGCACCGGGCGCCGACCCGACCTTCGTCCCGAGGCCGACCATGGGTACCCCGCCGTTCCCCCCGCCTCCGCAGAAGCCGCCCGTTCCTGGTGCGAGGGAGTCGATCGGCAGGTGATCCCCCGTTGGGGCGTGGCGAGCCCGGGGGGGAGCGTCCGGGGGTCGTGCGCGCGCGCGAGCGCGACCAACGAGCGATCACGCGATGCCAGGTGGCCTCCCTCCCCCCGCCCCCCTCCCTCCCAGCTGGGGCCTGCGGCGTGGTCCCGGGGCCCGGCTTCAGGATCCCGGGCGCCCGCAGGTAGGCGGAGTCCGACCAGGGTGGGGGGGCGCTTCGCGACCGCGGGAGGTGGCGGCCCGCCCCGGGCGGCGGGCCAGGCGCCCCGGGGGCGGCGGGCGAACCCGGAGCCGGCAGGGCCCCCCGCGGGGCCCGGCTCGGTGGGGGATCCGCAACCAGGGCGCGGTGCGCGGGGTTTCACTGAAGTGGCGGGGCGCGGGCTGCGCGCCCCCGCGGTCGGCTGTGGACTCGCCCGTCCGGAGGTCTCCATGCGTCGCAGTCTCCTCTCGTGCGTCCCCTTCGCGCTCTCCTTCGGCCTGCTCACGGCCTGTGGAGGTGGGGGAGGAGGCGGCGACGTCACCCCCGCGCAGCAGGGGTCCGTGACGTTCGCGGTCACCGACGCGCCGAGCGACGCCATCGACCTGTTCGAGATCGACCTGCTCTCCGTGAAGCTCCGCCGCCTCGACGGGGCCGTGGTGGAGGCCCTTCCGAACGCGACGCGCATCGACTTCGCGGACCTGATCGCGCTCTCCGACCTCCTGACGACGGCGACGGTGCCCGAGGGCGCGTACCGCCGCTTCGAGCTGATCCTCGATCCCGCGAGCGCCGCGGTGCACCTCGACGGTCAGGCCTCGATGGCGACGCTCCTCGACGCCGACGGCAACGCGTTCGGCGGGCCCGTGACGGTCGTCGTGGACCTTCCGGGGGATCGCCCGCTCGTGGTGGCGGCCGGTCTGCCGCGCTTCGTCGAGCTCGACTTCGATCTCGACGCCAGCGCCGTCGTCGATGCCGTGGGCAACACCGTGCGCCTGGGCCCGGTCCTGTACGCGCAGGCCGAGCCGTCCGCGCCGAAGCCGGTCCGCGCCTACGGGCGGCTCGGGAGCACCGACGCCCGCGTGGGCTCGTTCACGTTCGAGCGACTCGCGCGGCGTGACGTGGGCCGCGGGCGCGAGCACGAGGCGTTCGTCGGCGACGCCACGCGCTACGAGGTCGATGGCACGACGGCGACCGGCGACGCGGGCTTCGCCCTGCTGGCGCGGAAGGCGGAGGGCACCCGGCTCGAGATCCGCGGCGTGTTCGACCCGGCGCGCCGCAGGCTGCGCGCGACGGACGTGCACGCGGGACGCGGCCTCTTCGACGGCACGCGCGACATGGTCGAGGGTCTGGTCGTCGCGAGGAGGGGGGCGGCGGGGGCCGACGCGGCCCTCACGGTCCTGGGGCTCGGGGTCGATCGCGGCCGTGGCGCGGCGTTCAACCGCACGTTCACGGTGAACGCGTCCTTCTCGAACACGAAGGTCGTGAAGTTCGGGGACGGCTCGCCCCACGATCTCGACGACGTGAACGTCGGGCAGCGCATCGTCGCGCTCGGGACCCTCTCGCTCGGCACGCTCGACGCGACGTCGCCGACGGACGGCTTCGTGCGTCTGATCGAGACGGGCATCTCCGGGCTCGCCACCGCGGCCCCGTCGAGCGGCGTCCTGCCCCTCGACCTCCGGCACGTCGGATGGCGGCCCGTCGGCGCGTTCAACTTCTCCGTGGGCGGATCCCCCCTGGCCGTGCCCGCCACGTTCAACGTCGGGATCGGCACGATGACGCTCTCGGGCGTCTCGGGCGGCTCGGCCATCGTGGCCCGTGGCTTCTTCGTGCCGGTGGACGCCTCCTCGAGCGGCCCCGACTTCGAGGCGCTCTCCGTCGTGGACCGCACGGCCACGGCGAGCGTCGCGTGGATCCGCTGGTCGCCGCCCACGTCGGCTCCGTTCACGGCCGCGGCGACGACCGGGGTCACCCTCGACCTCTCGGCGGCGGCCTCGGCGCGGCTCGACCTCGGCGGTGTCGCGCTGGTCAACCTGCTCGGCGGCACGAACCCGCAGATCGTCCCTCCGACGACGGGCGGCCTGTTCGCCATCCGCCAGGCGGGCGCCGTGACCCTCCACGAGGACTTCGGCGCGTGGCTCACCGACGTCCAGGCCCGTCTCGCCGACACGGCGACCCCCGCCGGCACCGCCGAGATCGTGGGCATGGGCCGGTGGCATCCCGCGCAGACCCAGCTCACCGCGCGCCGCCTGGTCGCCGCCCTCCGCTAGCGCGGCGGGCCTACCCTCCCTGCGTCCCACAGCCGCGCTCTGGGCGAGGGGGGTGGGGCGTGGGGAGGCACGGCTTCGCGTCACGACATTCGGCACGTTGAGCTAGAGGCCGCAACGCCAGCGGAGCCCACCCCCGCGCGGGCGCAGCGTCCCCGGCTCGTCGGGCCGGTACCGGGGCGCATGCTGCCACGAATGGCACAGAAGCGCTCGCAGCAGATCTACGACCACCGTCTCGTCCGGCTCGTCCAGGATGCCGGGGACGCGAGCATCGCGACTCGGCTCGGGGTCCCGCGGTCCACCGCTGCCGGTTGGCTCCGTCGGGTCCCGCGCACCGTCACCGTGGCGCACGTCGCCGACGAGGCGGTCGCTGTCTTGCGTGCGCGACTTGCGCGGGCCGAACGGCGTTGCCAGCGACTGGCCGCCGTCCTGCGCGTCCTCTTCGCCCTGCTGCGCACGCTCAAGCCGGATCTCTCTCGCCTGCGCATCGCCGAGCTCGACAAGACGCGGCTCCTGCGTGCCGTGGACCGCACTCGCGACGTCCTCGGGCTCCGTCGCGTCCTCTCCATGCTCGGGCTCTCGCCCTCTCGTCTCTCCTCGTGGCGTCGCGCCGCGCGCGCTTGCGAGCTCGCCGACGAACCGTCGTGCCCCGGCTCCTCGCCGCAGCGCCTGACGCCCGCCGAGATCGCGAAGGTGCGCGAGATGGTGACCTCGCCCGACCTGCGCCACGTTCCGACCGGGCGGCTCGCGCTCCTCGCGCAGCGCCCCGGCGCGGTGCTCGCGTCGGCATCCACGTGGCACCGGCTCGTGCGCGAGCGCGGCTGGCGTCGACCCCGACTTCGCGTCCACCCCGCGAAACCCACGGTCGGCATCCGCGCCACGCGCCCGAACGAGATCTGGCACATCGACACGACCCCGATCCGGCTGCTCGATGGCACGAAGGTCTACCTCCACGCCGTGATCGACAACTTCTCTCGCCGTATCCTCGCATGGCGACTCGTCAAGAAGCTCGATCCCGCGACGTCCGTCGAGATCCTCGTGGAGGCGGGCCGCGAGGTCGCATCGGCTTCGCCCCCGCCGACCGTCCTCGTCGATGGCGGCGTCGAGAACAAGGGCGGCGTGGATGACCTCGTCGAGTCTGGTGTGCTCAAGCGCGTGCTTGCGATGACGGAGCTGGCTTTCAGCAACTCGATGATCGAGGCCTGGTGGAGGGCCTTGAAGCACAGTTGGCTCTTCCTGCACTCGCTGACCACGGCGATCCAGGTCCGTTCGCTCGTCGAGTTCTACGTCGCCGAACACAATGGGCGGATCCCGCACTCTGCCTTCCGCGGGCAAACGCCCGACGAGATGTTCTACGGCTCTGGCGCCGCCGTCCCCGACCAGCTTGCCAGCGCGCGAGAGGCGTCGCGTCTCGCCCGGCTCGAAGCCAACCGGGCGCGTCGGTGCGCCGTGTGCGCATGATGTTCGGCTTGGCGACTTCCACACGTCGGCTGCTGGGGAGCAGGGAGAGCCACGCGGTGCGAAGCATCTGCGTGTCCAGCGTGCGTGCGGTCGCTGCGCCCGCTCGTCCGGGCGGGCACCGGAGGACGTCGGGGCGGATCACCACGCCAATCGGTGTCGGCGCCTCCCACAAGAGGCCCCCCCCGGTCGTCCGCCTCGCACGCCCCCGCGCTTGGGGGGGGCGCCCCGAGCACTCGGGCGTGCTGCCGCGGTCGCGCCCGGCTGTCGAGAACTCGACGGAAACATGCATTATGTCGTGATGCGCAGCAGCGCGACCTGCACGTGCTGCGCCTCCGCCGCGCCGGGTAGACCGCTCTTGGACACCCGAGGACGGGTGCGCGCCGCCCGCCCGATGTGGCCACTTGCGGCGCAGCTCTGTCTCGCGCCACCAGGACCGACAGCGGCCGATGAGCCACGATCGCCGCGAATCAGGCCACTGCGCCACTCCAACCTCGGTGGGCTGCTACATGACGCGCCAAGCAGTCCTGCGGCTAGGCGAGTTGTCTAGCCGTCGCTAAGTACGGCGACGACAGTCACGTCGTTGTCGGTCCTACCGGAGGACGCGCTGCCCGTCGCGTCTCCCGGCAGTAGGTAGAGGCTTTGGGCGCCACCGATGGGTAGGGCTGCAAGGAGACCAGAGACTTGATTCGAGATCTCGCGCCGCGTGCCGGGATCACCGAGCGAGGCGTTAAGTTGGTCTCGCACCTGCTGGTCCGCCCGACTCTCCTCGACCCACGACGCCCTTGCGTCGCGAACCTCCGCGCGAAGCGCTCCGTCTTGGATCCGGAGGTTGAACGGTATCGAAATCTCAAAGTCGGTATCCAGGCCGAATCCAAGACAGGTGTCGTGGAAGTGACCTCGGACACGCACATCGATCAGAAACCCGAACATGGTTGATGCCCAGGTGACTCGCATGCGCTCCTGTAGCGTTAGCTTCCCCTTGTGTTCGGAGGGCACGTGCTGCATGAAGTTCTCGCGAATTCGGCGCCCGACATCACCCGGCAGTACTGACTGGACCGATACCGGCACTTCTGACGGCGACCTGCGCACGAGGAGAACGGACGACGTGATGTCGTTGAATTCACGCCCAACGAATGGAACGAGACTCCCCGCAGTACCTGAAGCACCGTGACGGGAGTACCGGCCGACAAAGTCGTCGTGTTCGAACAGGTACACTTCATATCGATCGGGGGCTCCCCTTGTCGTAAGGCGCAGCGAAGACAGCGAGTCGTTCGGTATCCCGATTCTGCTGGTGTGCACCTGTCGATATCGCTGCGGGTGAGAAATCTGGAATGATGCTCGGCGTCCTCCGAGATTCGCGTGCTCGAAGATCTCAAGACTCGCTTCGCTGCGGGGAAGTGCCGGAGGAGGCGGCGGGGGCGGGGGCGGCGGCGGGGGCGGGGGCGGGGGCGGGGGGTGTTGCATGCACTTGGTAAGTGCTAGCTTCGCTCGAGCCAACGCCTGAGCCAAGGGCTGCTGCTGTTTCGGGTCCGTATTGGTCCGAACGGCCTCCTTGGCCTCCTCGACGTCCGCTCGCTCTCTCGCACAAGGATCAGTGGGCATCGCATTGCTCCGTAGTCAGAGTAGCGAAGTTACAGAGAAGCAGTGCATCGAGTCAAGGGGTTGTCCGCGATCATCGCGCATTCGCCTTCCGTCACGACCTCGCCGACATCAGCGCGTACACCTCACCCACGCGCCTGAGGCTCCTGGAGCGGCCGAGGGGAAGTGAACCCTGAGGCTCCCCCGCTTCCGTGGAGGGTCGGGGGCTGGGGACGCGCGGGGTGAGGGAAGCGGACTCTTCGAACTCTGCGGGTGAC
>CAZJJQ010000014.1:0-19780 GCA_964546345.1 uncultured Planctomycetales bacterium | reverse complement strand
GAGTAGCAGTACGGAGGCGGCGCAAAAACCCCTACTCCGCGTCGGATCCCCGGTTGGAGCCCGCGGGGGAAGTCGTGGAGGTTTCTGCGCCGCCTCCGTACTGCTACTCCGATGGGGAGGTCATCCCCTCTCAGCAGCCCTTGAAGCTCGGCCTGCGTTTCTCGAGGAAGGACGTCATGCCCTCCTTCGCGTCGCCGGTCTTGAAGAGCTGGGCCTGCAGCTCGCGCTCGAGGGCGAGGCCGGACTCGAGGGGCAGGGCGCCGCCGGTCTGGCAGGCGCGCTTGATGGCGCCCGCGGCGAGCGCCGCGCGGTTGGGGAGGCAGAGGGTGCGCGCGTAGGCGATCACGTCCTGCCAGAAGGTCTCGGCGGGGAAGACGTCGTTGACGAGGCCGAGGTCCTTCGCCTCCTCGAACTCGAAGTTGCGGCCGCTCACCATGAGCTCGATGGCCTTGCTGACGCCGAGCATGCGGGTGAGGCGCTGGGTGCCGCCCGTGCCGGGGAGGACGCCCAGGGCCACCTCGGGGGCCCCCATCTTCCCGGCGCCGCGCTTGGCGAACCGGAGGTCGGCGGCGAGGGCGATCTCGAGGCCCCCGCCCACGGTGTGGCCGTTGAGCGCCGCGATCACGACCTTCGGGGTGTGCTCGAGGCGGAGCAGCGTCTCGTTCGCGTGGAGGCAGAACCAGTACTTCCAGGTGGGGTCCGCCTTCTGGAGCATCGCGATGTTGGCGCCGGCGCAGAAGAAGCGCTCCCCGGCCCCGGTGACCACGATGACGTCCACCTCGGCGTCGAACCGGGCACGGACGATGGCCGCGTCGAGCTCCTTCATCATCTCGTGCGTGTAGGCGTTCGCGGGCGGGTCGTTGAGGGTGAGGACGGCGATCCGGTGCTCGAGGCGGTAATCGACGAGGGCCATGACGGTCTCCGCGGAAGGCTGCGCGAGCGTACCGGATTTTGCGCCGCGCCCGTACGGCGGCGCCGGGGTATCGTCCTGGCATGTCCCGAGCACCCGACGCCCTGGCGCCGGCCCCGGCGGCCACGGAGGCCTTCCGCCCCGCCACCCGCCGCCACGTGGCGAACGTGGCCTTGACGCACCGCAAGGCCACCGGGCAGTACTTCACGCCCCGCGCGATCCGGCAGCGGCTGCTCGATCACCTCGAGCTCGTCCCCGGCATGACGGTGCTCGACCCCGGCGCGGGCACCGGGGAGCTGCTGCTCGACGTGCTCGAACGGGAGCCCGACGCCCGGGTCGCGGGCTTCGAGGTCGATCCCGACCTCGCGCGCCTGTGTCGCGAGGAGCACGGGCTCACGGGCGTCGAGGGGCGCGACGCGCTGACGGCGGGGGTCCGGGACGCCTATGACCTCGTGATCGGGAATCCTCCCTACTTCGAGGTTCCCACGACGCGCGACGTGCTCGCCCGATGGCGCGGCGTGGTCTCCGGACGACCCAACGTGTTCGCGATGTTCTTCCAGGTCGGGCTGGAGGCCGTGAAGCCCGGCGGCGTCCTCGCCTACGTCGTCCCCCCCTCGATGAACAACGGGGCCTACTTCGCGGCGCTCCGTCGCTGGATCCTGCAACGGGCGGCCATCGAGCGCCTGGAGATCCTCCGCAACGCCCGGCTCTTCGACGGCGCCGAGCAGACGGTCCAGCTCCTCGTGCTCCGCAAGGGGGAGCGGTCGGACCGCCACGTGTTCCACTCGACCACGGCCACCGGGCTCGAGAACCCGATCTTCCTCGACGACCCGGCGACGCTTGCCGGGCTGGTCGGCGGGTACGCGACCCTGCACGAGCTCGGCTACGAGGCGCGCACGGGCCGCTGCGTGTGGAACCGCCACAAGGAAGACCTGCGCCGCGAGCCCGGCCCCGACGTGGTGCCCCTCGTCTGGGCGCACAACGTGACGGACGAGGGGCTGCGCCTCGCCCCGGACCATCCGCGGCGGCCGCAGTACATCCGCACCGACCGCCCCGACGCCGGCCCCGCCATCGTCGTGAACCGGATCACGGGCGCCGTGGGCTACGGGGCGCTCCGCGCGGGCCTGATCCCCGACGGCACCGCGTTCCTCGGCGAGAACCACGTCAACGTGGTGCGTCCGCGCCCCGGGGCGGCCACGCCGACGGCCACCCTCGAGGAGATCCTCGAGGGGCTGCGCTCGCCGCGGGTCGCGATGGCGCTACGCCTGCTCACCGGGAACACCCAGCTGTCGGCCAAGGAGCTGACGCACGTGGTGCCCGTGCTGCCGCGACGCAGGGCGTCCACGGCGACGGCCCCCCTCCCCCCGTAGCGGCGGGTCCGCCGGCCGGAGAGTCGGCAACCATCGAAACGGGGCTGCGGTGACGCGTCGTGACCCGACTCGCGGCCGGGGAATCGCCCCTCGCCCGTTACGTGACCGGCCGCGCCCTTCCCGCGTCATGAAGGCGCGCAGAGTTGGAGGCCGGCCCCCAACCTGCGGTGCGGGAGCGGCCCTGCCCCCCGGTGAGCGCCCTCCTCACTCCACCGACATGACCTACAATATGACCATGATCCAGGTCAACATCGCGGACGCGAAGGCCCACCTGTCGGAGTACCTCGACCGGGTCCAGGCGGGCGAGACGGTCGTCATCTGCAACCGGAACGTGCCCGTCGCCGAGCTCCGACGGGTCCCGGCACGGCCGCCCGCCCGGCGGACGTTCGGGGGCTACCAGGGGCAGGTCCGCATCCACCCCTCCTTCTTCGAGCCGCTCCCCGACGACGAGCTCGACCTGTGGAGCGGCGGGCCCCGCTGATGCTCCTCGATACGTGCACGTTCCTCTGGCTTGCCGCCGAGGATCCCTGCGTCCCCGAGCGCGTGCGGAAGGCGCTCGAGACGTACGCCGAGCCCCTGTACTTGAGCGTCGTCTCCATGTGGGAGATCGCAGCGAAGCACTCGCGCGGGCAGCTCGAGCTGGGCGGGCCGCCGAGCCGATGGGTGCCGGAGGTCCGCGAGCGGTTCCAGGTCGAGTCCCTGCCGTTGTCCGAGAGCACGGCGGCCGTCATCGAGACGCTTCCGTGGCATCACCGGGATCCGTTCGATCGGATGCTCATCGCGACGGCGATCGCGCACGGCCTCCAGCTCGTGAGCCCCGACACGGTGTTCACGCGGTACACCGTCCGCACGTTCTGGTGAGGCGCGGGGCCGCCGCTCGAGCGTCTTGCGACGGGGCGGGGATGCACCGCGACAGGGACCGGCCTCGGGGCCGTCGCCCCCGCCCCCGCCCCCGCCGCCCCCACCCTCCTCGCGCCCTTCCCCGGGCACTCCCCCGCCCTCCGCACACCGGCCCACCATCCAGGCCCCCGGGTCCGACCGCCTCCCGGTCCATCGTCGCCCCGTGCCGCCGCCGCAGGGAGTAGCCTGTCGCCGATGGACCTCGATCCCGTCGGCGCCCTGGCGGCCCTCGCGTCCGCGGACCCGCGCGTGCGCTTCCCCGCCGAGGAGAGGCTGCGCGCCGCGGGCCCGGCGGGCATCGAGGCGTTGGGGCGCCTGCTCTCCTGCGACCCCCTGCCCGAGGTGCTGAGGGCTCGCGCGCAGGACCTGCTCGGGTGCCTCGTGCGGGAGCAGGCCGTGGCGGCGTTCCGCGCCGCGATCCCCGACCCGGAGCACCCCGACCTCTGGGCGGGGGCGGTCGCGATCGCGGCCGAGGGGCACCCGGGGCTCGATCGGGCGCCCGTCGATCGGCGGCTCCAGGAGATCGTGCAGGGGGCGAGGGCCGCCGTGCCCGGGGAGGCCCGGGTCGCGGAACGCGTCGGCCGGCTGACGGCGTACCTGCACGACGACCTGGGGTTCCGCGGCGACCGCGACGCGTTCGGCGACCTCCGGTCGTCCTACCTCCCCGACGTGCTCGCGCGCCGCACGGGCCTGCCCATCGCGTTGAGCGTCATCTGGATGGCGGTGGCGGAGGGCCTGGGCCTGCCGGCGCACGGGGTGGGGCTGCCGCTCCACTTCGTGGCGCGGTGCGAGGGTCCCCAGGGGCCGTTGTACGTGGACGCGTTCCACGGGACCGTGCTCGACGAGGGGGGATGCCACCGGCTGGTCGAGGCGGCGGCGGGGCGGAAGGTGGCGATCCCGCCGCGAGCGTTCCTGCCGCTGCGCCCCGGGGAGGTGCTCGGGCGGATGCTGCGGAACCTCCGGGCGATCCACGAGCCGGCGGGCAACCTTCACGGCGCCTTGAGCGCGGTGGACCGTTCGCTTCATCTGGCACCCCTCGACGGGCAGGGCCTGCGGGACCGGGCGCTCCTGCTCGCCCGGCTCGGCCGTCCCGCGGCGGCGGCGCGGGCCCTCTCGCGGGCGCTCGCCCTCGAGCCCGACTCGCCCGAGCGCACCCGGCTCGAGGGCCTGCGGCGCGCCCTCCAACGCGAGGCGGCGCGGCTCAACTAGGGGCCCTGCGCACGCCTCCGCCCCACCCCGGAACATCGGCGCGGGGCGCGGGCGACGAGGGGTAGAGTGCCCCGCATGACGCCCGGCGAGGCCTCCCCCGACGAGGACCCGTTCACCCTCGACGAGATCAAGGACGGGTGGTCCCTGTATGACGACGAGGAGCGTGTGGAGTCGTTCCGCATGCTGCCCCGGCACGAGGCGGAGGACTTCTTCCTCCTGCTCTCGTCGCTCGACCAGGCGCGGCTCGTCCAGGCGCTGCCGGCCGCGGAGCGCCGCTCCTGGCTCCGCCTCCTCGCCCCCGACGACGCCGCCGACCTCATGCAGTGCGTGCCCCCCGAGCAGCGCGGGGCGCTCATCGCCCTCCTCGACGAGGTCACCCAGAAGGACGTCACGGGGCTCCTCGCCTTCGCGGAGGACGACGCCGGCGGGCTCATGGACCCGCGCTACGCCCGCGTCCGCCCCGACATGAGCGTGGACGAGGCGATCACCTACCTCCGCAAGCTCTCCCGCGAGCGCATGGGGACCATCTACTACGCCTACGTGCTCGACACCGAGAGCCACCTCCTCGGCGTGGTCAGCTTCCGCGACCTGTTCGCCGCCGCGTCGGACAAGAAGGTCCGCGACGTGATGCAGACCGACACGGTGAAGGCCGACGAGACCATGGACCAGGAGGCCCTCGGTCGCCTGTTCGCCCGGCACAAGCTGGTCGCGATCCCCATCGTGGACGCGCAGAACCGGATGAAGGGCATCGTGACCGCGGACGACATCGTCCACGTCGTGCAGGAGGAGGCCACGGAGGACATCCAGAAGATCGGCGGCACCGAGGCCCTCGAGGGCCCGTACCTGCAGACGCCCTTCTGGTCGATGGTGCGCAAGCGCGCGGGGTGGCTCGCCGCCCTCTTCCTCGGCGAGACCCTGACCGCGTCCGCCATGGGCTACTACGAAGGCGAGATGAAGAAGGCGATCGTGCTCGGCCTGTTCATCCCGCTGATCATCAGCAGCGGCGGCAACTCGGGCTCCCAGGCGACGACGCTCGTCATCCGGTCGCTGGCGCTCGGCGAGGTGAAGCTCCGCGACTGGTGGCGCGTCGTCCGTCGCGAGCTCGCCTCCGGCCTCGCGCTGGGCGGCATCCTCGCCGCCATCGGCTTCGTCCGCATCGCGATCTGGGGCCACCTCGGCTGGGCCAACTACTCCGAGCCCGGCACGTGGATCGTCGCGACCACCGTCGCGATCAGCGTGATCGGCGTCGTGACGTGGGGCACCCTCACGGGCTCGATGCTCCCGTTCATCCTGCGCAAGCTGGGGTTCGACCCCGCGAGCGCCTCCGCACCGTTCGTGGCGACGCTGGTGGACGTGACCGGGCTCGTGATCTTCTTCACCGTGGCGAGCCTGGTGCTCGTCCCGCACCTCGCGCACCACGTCGCGGGCCCGTAGCCGGGGACGCGCGGAGCAGCCCGGCGGGAGGAGGGGGGCGCGGGGGGAGGAGCACCGAACGCACCGTGCCGGGCTCGAGTCCACCGCGGGGTGGACCCGGGCCCGGCAGGGTGGGCTCACCTGTGCGGCGCGGCGAGGGGCGCCCCCGGGTCGGCGGCCTTGCGGTGCGCCGCGTGCGGATGCCAACCCATCACGAGCAGCAGGGCCGCGAGGCCCACGACGTAGGCCACGATGACGAACCAGCCCTCGCGCAGCCAGCGCACCGTGTCGCGGGCCTCGGGGAAGTCCTTCGAGATCGCGACCCCGGCGGAGGAGCCGAACCACACCATGGAGCCGCCCACCCCGACGGCGTACGCGAGCACGCCCCAGTCGTAGCCGCCCTGGTCCAGCGCGAGCTTGGTCAGCGGGATGTTGTCGAAGACCGCCGACACGAAGCCGAGGGCCCCGGCCGTCTGCCACGAGGCCCCGGGCAGCGCCTTCACGGGCATCAGCGAAGCGCACCACACGAGCGACAGCAGGAAGGCGGCGCCCTTCGCCGCGCCGGGCAGCTCGCCCCAGGCGGGCTTGCGCACCAGCGCGCCGAGGAGGATGGCGGCCCAGACCCCCACGAACGGCTTGTCGAGGAGCAGGTTCGTCGTGACGGCGCCCGCGAGGATGAGGGCGACGATGCCGAGCCGCACGCCGTCGATGGGGTGCTTCGCGCCCGTCGCGTCGAAGGCGATCGGCTGGATCCGGTTCTGGCGGTAGGAGCCGAAGATCCCCAGCACGGCGAGCGCCGCGGCGCTCCCCACGATGGCCTTCACGACGTCGAGCGCGTCCACGCCGTCGATCCACATCATGGTCGTCGTCGTGTCGCCGAGGACGCTCCAGGCGCCGCCCGCGTTGCTCGCCGCGACGATGGCCGCGAGGTACGCGACGGTGACGCGGCCCTTGAAGGCCGTCCGCGCGATGACGCCGCCGATCATGGCGGCCGCGATGTTGTCGAGGAAGGACGAGAGGATCCAGACGATCCCGAGGAGGGTCATGGAGCTCGCGAACGGGCGCTTCGGGAGCAGCCGCGGCAGCCGCTCGGGAGCCCCCGAGTCCTCGAAGGTCTTCGCGAGGAGCGCGAAGCCGAGCAGGAGGCCCCCGAGGTTGAGGAGGGTGTGCTCGCCCTCGTGGAGGGCGTGCCCCAGGAGCCCCGGACGGGGCTGGTGGACGGACCACTCGAAGCCGGGACAGAGGAGGACCGTGTAGGCCGTCACCACCGCCGCCCCCGACAGCGCGACGAGGAGCGTCCGGTGGTGGAAGAACGCCACGCCCACCAGCACCAGGGCGAAGAGGACGAACGCCAGCGGGAAGGACAGGCCCCCGAGGGCCACCTCGATGCCCGCGTCGGTGCGCCGCCCGAGGATGCCGAGGACGATCGCCGCGAGGACGAGCGCGGCGTAGATCACCAGCAGTCGGCGGCTCGACGAAGCGGCGTGACCCCCCGCGGGGGGGGTGGCAGGGGCGGAAGCGTGCATGGTCGGGGCCCGGGCGTTGAACCAGACGGCGGCCCGACCGTCCGCGTGACCTGCACGGCACCGCGCCGCGCACCCTTGGGAATGCGGCGCGCATGATACGGAGTAGCAGTACGGAGGCGGCGCAAAAACCTCCAATCTGGCTCGGAGGGCTCACTCGCTCGGGCAGGCGCCCCGTGAGCCAGATTGGAGGTTTTTGCGCCGCCTCCGTACTGCTACTCGAACGCCTGCTCCACGGTGACCCGTTCGCCGCCCTCGAGCGCCAGCTCGGCGCCGGCGGCCGCCAGCCCGTGCCGGACGAACCCGAGCGCCGTGAGCCCCGGCCGGCCTACCCGGACGGCGGTCGTGACGCGGCCGACGACCGCCCCCCCCTGATGGAGCGGCGCGTCCGGCCGGAGGGGGAGCTCCCGATCGATGCGGAGACGGCAGAGCCGCGTGGGCGGGTGCCCCCGGTGCTTCGCCATCACCACCGGCTCCTGCCCGAGGTAGCAGCCCTTGGTCCACGCGACGGCGGACGCCGACAGTCCCGCCTCGTTGGGCAGCACGCGATCGTCGAGCTCCGCCCCGAACAGGGGAGCGCCCGCTCCCACGCGGGCCACGTCGAACGCAGCACGGCCGCAGAGCGCCGCCCCGACGCCGTGCTCGAGCAGCGCCGCGACGGTCTCCCCGAGGCGGTCCGCGGGCAGCAGGAGGTGCCAGGCGGTGGTGGCACCGAACGCTCCCTGCGCGGCGATCACCCCGAGGGCGCCGAGCGCGCGCGGCACCGAGGCGGTCGAGCCGAGGAGGAGCGCGGGCACGTACGCCGGCGCGGGGTCGGCGAACGTCACGTCGTCGGCGATCACGTACCGCTCGAGCAGGGGCAGGCCGCGCTCGGCGGCGGCCCGAGCGATCACCACCCATCGCCCCGATCCCGGGTTCCACACGAGCAGGTCGGCGACGATCCGCCCCTGGGCGGTCAGGAAACAGGCGGGACGCACGCCGCCCGCGGGAATCCCCTTCACGTCCTGGGAGAGCATGCGATGGAGGAAGTCCACCGCCTGCGAGCCGTCCACGGCCACGACCCGCTGGTCGCCCCGGAGGACGAGCGCCACGCCGCCGAGCACGGCCTCCGTCTCGGCCGCCGCCCCGTCGATCTCGGGCGGCAGGGGTTCGCCCGCGAGGGCGCCCACGACGGCCGCACGGCGCGCGGCCTCCACCTCGGGCGGCACGGGCGTCATCGACGGCGCGCGAGCCAGCCGCGACGGCCCATCATCCGCAGCATGGCGAAGGTCACCAGCAGGCACACGCCGAGCACGATCCAGAACCCGAAGGCGCGGTCGGCGAACGGCACGGGCACGTTCATGCCCCACAGCCCCGTCACGAACGCCAGCGGCAGGAGGATCACCGAGAAGATCGTCAGCGACTTCATCACCTCGTTCGTGCGGTTGCCGATCACGCCGAGGTAGGTGTCGCGCAGGCCGCCCAGCGTCTCACGATGGTCGTCGAGCGAGTCGTGCAGCAGGATCAGGTGGTCGTGGATGTCGCGGAACTGGTAGCACGTCTCCTTGCGCAACGACCGCACGGTGCCGACGGCCAGGCGCTGCACGCTCTCCCGCTGGTTGCGCGCGGCCCGGAGGAGCTGTCGCACCGACCGCCGCAGCCGGAAGATGCTGGCCAGGAGCGTGCCCGAGCCGTCCGCCTCGAAGACCTGCCGCTCGAGCCCTTCGACGCGGTCGTCCACGAGGTCGAGGATCGGGAAGTACGTGTCCACCGCGCGGTCCACCAGGCTGTGGTAGAGCACCTGCGCGCCGAGGCCGAGCTGACGGGCGGGATCGCGGCACACCGCGTCCCACAGGTCGTCGAGGGGCTTCCACGGCTTGTCGTGCACCGTGACGAGCGTCCCCTTCAGGTAGAACATCTCCACCTCGAACAGCTCGACTTCGTCGGTCCCGACCAGGGTCGGGACCATGACGACCTGGAAGACGTAGTCCTCGTACTCGTCGAGCTTCGCCGCGCCGTGCGTCTGCGACAGGTCCTCGATGGAGAGCGGGTGGAACCCGAAGCCCTCGAGCAGCAGCTTGTAGTCGTCGGGGGTGGGTCCCTGCAGATCGAGCCAGAGCACCTTCTCGGAGGCCTTCTTGGCCTCGACGAGCGACGCGTCGTCCACGGGGTGCGAGACCCCCTCCTTGGTGCTGACGATGGCGCGACGCATCCGGAAAGCCTAGCCGTGGGGTCGCGGGCCCGCCAGCGTCGCCCCGTGCGCCGCGGGCCCGCTCAGGCCCGCGGCGCGTGGCGTCCGAGCCACGGGACGTCGGCGACCCCGGCAGCCTGGTTCACGGCCCGCGCCTGCACGAACAGGAGGTCGGAGAGCCGGTTGAGCCACCGGACGAGCAGCGGATCGACCGACGAGACCGAGGCCAGGTGGACCACCTGCCGCTCGGCGCGCCGGCACACGGTCCGCGCGAGGTGGAGCCGGGCCGCGCCTTCGCTCCCCGCCGGCAGCACGAAGGTCCGCAGCGGCGGCAGACCCTCCTCGAGCGCGTCGATCGCGCGCTCGAGCTCGAGGACCTCCTCCTCGAGGACCGCGGGGGCGGTGGCGGCGGCGCCCGGAGGGGTCGCCAGCGCCCCACCCACCTGGAACAGGGTCGCCTGCACCCGCGCGAGGACCGCCTCTACCGGCGGAGGCAGGCCCGCGGCCCGGGCGACCCCCACGGCCGCGTTCGCCTCGTCCACGGCGCCGTAGGCCTCCACCCGCGGGTCCGCCTTGCTGACGCGCGCGCCCCCGTAGAGGCCCGTGGTCCCGTCGTCGCCCGTCCGCGTGTAGATCTTCATGGGTCCTCGTGGCCGGAAGGGTACCCGATCGCGCGCCGGCCCCCGTCCCCCTGCCGGTAGAATCCGCCCTCCCCCGGGAGCATGACGTGAAGAAGACGCCCGTCTTCGTGGTGTTCCTGACGGTCTTCATCGACCTCCTGGGGTTCGGGATGATCGTGCCGCTGCTGTCCCGCTACGCGGCCGACTACGGCGCCACCCCCTTCCAGTCCGGCCTGCTGGTCGCCTCCTACTCCCTCGCGCAGTTCCTCTTCGCCCCGATGTGGGGCCACCTCTCCGACCGGGTGGGCCGCAAGCCCATCCTCGCGCTCACCCTCGGCGGCAACGCCCTCGCTTACCTCCTCTACGCGAGCGCGACCGGCATCGGCGGCGGCCTCCCCCTCCTCTTCGTGTCGCGCTCCCTCTCCGGCTTCTTCGCCGCCAACATCTCCACGGCGCAGGCGTACGTGGCCGACGTCACGACGAAGGAGGATCGCGCGAAGGGCATGGGCATGATCGGGATGGCCTTCGGCCTGGGCTTCGTCCTCGGCCCGGCCATGGGCGGCCCCCTCGGCAAGTACGTCGGCACCTGGGCCCCCGGCGTGGCCGCCGCCGTCCTCTCCCTCGCGGCCTGCCTCGTGGCCACGTTCAAGCTGCCCGAGTCGCTCACCCCCGAGCTCCGCGCCAGCGCGCAACGCCGCAGCGGCCACCCCATCCTCTCCCTCAAGCACGCGGTCAAGAACCGCGAGCTCGCGGGCCTCCTCGCGCTCTTCTTCTTCCTCGTGTTCGGCTTCGCCAACCTCGAGTCGATGCTGCCCCTGTTCCTCCGCGACCGCTTCGGCTTCGACGAGGCCCACTCCGGCTACGTCTTCGCCTACATCGGCGTCTGCATCGCGTTCATCCAGGGCTTCCTCCTCGGCAAGGTCTCGCGTCGCTTCGGCGAGGTGAGGATCCTCAAGATCGCCCCGCTCTTCATCGCCATCGGCATGCAGCTCTACTGGCTCATGCCGAGCCTCCCCCTCTTCCTCCTCGCCGTGCCCCTGGTCGCGCTCGGCATGGGCCTCTCCAACCCGAGCGTCGCCACGCTCATCTCGAAGCGAACGCCCCCCGACATCCAGGGCCGCACCCTCGGCCTCTCCCAGTCGCTCGGCGCCCTCGCGCGCGCGATCTCCCCGGGGCTGGCCGGCTGGCTCTACGGCGCCTTCCCCCGCGCGGGCGGCAGCGTCGTCGCCTTCGTCTGGGGTGGGGCCGTCATCGTGGTGGGCCTGCTCCTCGGTCGCCGCGCGCTCGTGGACGACCACCGCACGCCGGGCGACGCGCCACCGCCTCCGACCGAGCTCTGACGCTGGCGCGGGGGCGGACGACCCCGTCTGCGAATCCTGGGGGCGGCGGGGGCCGGCCCCCCGGGCGAGGTCGTGGCACGCCATGCTCCACGACTTTGCGCTCGGGCCGCTGACGACCACGAGGCGTCCTCGCCGTCGCGAGGAGGGGAGACGGAACCGACTCAGGGGGCGGTCCGGGGCAGAGACCGCGGGTCGGAGACCAACCGGCCGCTGTGGAGGACGCCGCGCACCGCGCGGCGGCGCCACGCGACGCTCGAGTCGTAGTAGTTCTCCGCCGGGTCCACCGTCGTCAGCAGCATCCCTCGGCGGACCGACACCGGCACGCGCCCCGAGACGACCCCGTCCGGCCGGACGGCGAAGCAACCCCAGCAGCTCCGCGAGGCCGACGAGTTCGCACACGTGATCCAGACGTGATTGCTGGACGCAGCCGCGATCGAGCAGGCGTGCATCGTGATCTCGGGGATCGTCGATCCTCCGGAGCGGCGTGCGTTGCTCGTCCCGACGGCCGACCGCATCGCGTCGAACCGAGCGCGAGACAGCCCGCCCGCGTGGAACGAGTGCAGCAGGAGGTGGACGCCGCGACGCTCGTAGGCTCGGTAGATCTCCGGGTATCGGTAGTCGTGGCAGATCAGGAGCCCGCACGTGACCCCGCGGACCTCGAAGGTCACGAGACGACGTCCGGGGGTGTAGTGTGCGAGATCTCCGCTCGTTCCCCGCCGATCGCCCGCGCAGAAGCACTTGTCGTATCGATCGACGAGCCGGCCGCGGGGGTCGAAGACGTACAGGCTGTTGTGCGGCTTGTGCGGCCGCGAGAGCCGGTGGGCGCTCCCGACGACGACCCACGTCCCGGTTCGGCGCGCCTCCGCCGAGATGCGGGCGAGCCCTTCCGAGACCGCCTCCCAGTCCGTCGAGCCGTGATCCTGGACGTCGGCCCCCGCGTATCCGGAGAGCGAACACTCGGGAAACTGCGCCAGATGGGCTCCGCGTCGTGCCGACCGGCGTACCAACGAGAGGATCTCTCTCGCGTTCCGGCGAACGTCGGCGGTGGTCGGGAACTGACAGGTCGCGACGACGAGGCGCATGGAATCAGCTCCATGGGGATTCGGAGCAAGGTCTCGGGCTGCGGTCGAAGGGTCCGTCATCATGCCATGCGCGCCTCCGAGCGACCGGCGCGCTGCAGCGGACGGAAGGAGGATCTCGGCGCACCAGGCCGGGACCCCGCGCGCACGTCCGAGTCGATCCGCGGACCGGGAGCGCGAACGCCGCGTGGAAGCCTCCCGCGACTCCACCGAGGAGCAAGGGCGGACCTTGCGCACGCGATGGACGCGTCGGCAGCGCGCGCCTCCGGCGGGCCCCGCGAGTCGCCGTCCGCCGAAGAGAGCGGGTCGCGCTCCCGCACACGTTTCCCTCTCCGGCAGGGCACGGGGCGGCCGCGGACCTCGGCGGGGGCGATCGTACGAGAGGCCTTCCGCAGGATCCCGTCCTACTTGAACGCTCTCGGAACGTCCAACGACGCGTAGTAGACGTCCCACACGAGGAGATCGGTCTTGCCGATCTCGTTCATCGGGCTCTGAGCGGCGATCTGCGTCGCCTCCTCGGGGCTGCCCGCGCGGATCAGGGTGAGCCCGCCGCTGTGCGTCGCAAACCCGCCCCCACCGCACGCAACGAGAACGCCTCGCGCATGGAGACTCGAGAGCCACGCCATGAGCCGCGGAATCCGTGCCTGGAACTCCTTCGGGTCGAACGCCTCGTCGGGCTTCGAAGCTCGCCAGATCAGGGCGTAGACGGTGGGGAGCGCGGAGCCTCGAGGCGGCGGGCTCTCGGAACGAGCGCAGACAGACTCCGCTGCAGTGCCCGGCGCGCGCGATGCACACCGACACGCCGTGAGCACGAGGGCGATGGCGAAGGCGCCGATCCTGCAGAAAGGGGCGAACTCGACGCCGAGCGAGGGCCAGGTCATTCGCAACTCCGAGAGCCGTCCATCGACAGGGGGGACTCAGGATATCCGACAAGTCGAGCCTCAGCCATCCCTCGCCGAAATCGGCGCACACGGGCGAACATGCCCCCTTCCGCGAAGACGGCGTTCTTGACGCCGGGATGGGCCTGAACCAACATGGCAGGCGTGCGCAGCATCGCGCCGAGCGTCTCGCAGGGACTTCCGCTCAGGAAAGCTGGAGGGCTCCATGGGTCCTGAGCTCGCGGGTGCCGGCACTGCGCTTGCGCTCCTCGTCC
This sequence comes from uncultured Planctomycetales bacterium, assembly GCA_964546345.1. GTDB lineage: Bacteria > Planctomycetota > PLA2 > PLA2 > JAEUHO01 > JAYTCP01. The sequence continues at coordinate 6,093 of CAZJJQ010000014.1, read as the reverse complement.
TGCTGATCCTCGCCGCGCGCGGCCGCGGCCTGGGCGATCGCTCCCCCTCCCCCACCGCGCCCGTCACCCATGCCTGCGATCACTGCGGCAGGCCGCTCGACGTGGCCGTGGATGCGATGATCTCCGACGAGGGGGAGTTTCTCCACCACGCGTGTGCCCTCGTGCTGGGGCGGGACACCCGCAGCGCCGAGGACGGAGAGGACGCCGATTGCGCCGTGTGCGGGCTCCAGATCCAGGAAGACGACGACTGGGTCTGGTCGGAGTCGACCGGTCGGGCGCGCGCCCACGCGTCGTGCGCGGACTCTGGGGGGCCGTAGGGATCGGACGCCCGCGCAACATGACCCGCCGAGCGGCCCCTCGGCGGCCGGGCGAACGCGGAGGCCATCGGCGATGGGCTCGCGCTATCTCCCGGGGCCCCCGGGCGACGGCGCGAAGCCCCGAGCGTCTCCGACGTCGCGGTCGGTGGGGATCACGACGTCGATCGACGCGTCGAAGCACCGCCCACGATCGTCGAACTCCCGGACGAGGTCCAGCGTCAGCTTCAGGTCGCGACGAGGCGAGTGCTCCGTCACGCGGCCGTTGGCGACGACGCGGATCGGCTTGGACAACTCGAACTTGAGTTCGGACAGGTAGAGGCGAAGCTTCCGGACGTTTCTGGACGTGATCTCGATCTCGCTTCGGGATCGCCGGATCACGGTCGCGCGCTGCGTCGTCCGCTCAGAGGGCGTTCCCGCCGGCAGGGGGAAGACGCGGACCCACCCGAAGGTGTCCAGGGTGATGGGCCGACCGGAGACCCACTTATGGTCCGTCGGCCATGAGGGGCGCCTCGGCTCGCTGCGATCGATGCGCAGGAGGGTCTGCGCGAACACCTCGACCCGGTCCCGCAGCAGGTCGCGCGGGTGGGAGGCGAACCACTCGAAGGCACGAAGCACCTCGTCGTCGAAGATCTCGTGCCCGCCGTCCTTCTCGACGACGCGCCACTCGAAGTCGTGGGAGCTCATGTACCCGAGGATCTTCCGATTGAACTCCGCGATCTGATACGGCTCGGTGCTGCCGAAGGTTGCGTATCCGGGAAGGTTGGCCAGCGCGGCGATCTGGCCGCTCGCGACGAAGTCGTACCCTCCGCTCATCGGGGCGACGGCACCGAAGCGGTCCCCGAGGAAGATCCCGCAGCGCCACGACATGTGCCCGCCCATCGAATGGCCCGTGGCGTACACCCGGTCCGGATCGACGTTGTACCTCCGCGCGAGATCGGAGATGCAGGAGAGGAGGATCGAATTCCCGATCCAGTCCCAGCCGCGGGCCGTGATCGGCGCCGCGAGCAGGGTGCCCGACGCTCGGGCACCCGGGAGGTAGCTCTCGAAGTAGTCCCGAGCGGTCGCGCGGGCACGTCCCTCGTCCATCTCCGCGTTGCCTCCGTGCCCCGCCAGGACGAGCGGCCACGACCTCGAAGGGTCGTAGGTCGGCGGGACGTAGAGGAAGTAGCCCGTGTCGTAGTCCACATGCTCGCACCGCAACGGGATCGGCTCCTCGGACGCAACTCCAGGGGCAACCGGGGGCGGCGCGTACGACGCCCGGCCCGCCGCGAGGAGCTGCCGGAGCTCCTTCGCTCCCACCTTCGCGCGCGCCAGGCGTTCGACGATCGTGGAGGCCGGCGCCCCCTGGGGCCCGCGGTCGTCGAGCCACCGGTCCAGCGCCGCGTGGATCTCCGCGTCGTGGAGCGGAGGCTCCGCCCGCGCGGGTGCGTCGGACCCGACCGCGAACGCCAAGGCGATCGACGCAAGGCCGACACCCAGGCCCGATCGAGATCGTGCGCGGTCGGACATGGCGTGCTCCGGTGCGGGGATGGCGATACGACACCCCCGCTCTTAGACAAGCCTCGAGGCCTCCGCCCCTCGGCGAGCTCTCGATGCCCGGTGACGGCGCCTTCGCACGCGGTCGCTCATGCTATGCTCGCGGGAGCCAAGTGGGCACGTGGGCCTCGGGTCGCCGCCCGTGGGGTGCTCCCATGTCGCCACGGGTGGCCCGCCCCCGCCGCCAACGGAGGCAGGGCGCCGCGTGGGCACCTGCTATGCCCGATGAGGCTCGATGACCGCCACCCCTTCGCTGCCCCCGTTCCGTAGGGTCCGTTGGGCAAACGTCGCGACTTACTACGCGATCGCATGCGCGATCTCATGGCCGCTGTTCTGGTGGAGATGGAGCGCCCCGACCTCGTTCGCGTCCTGGCAACCGCCGGTACCCAAGAACGTCCTCTACATGAGCGGCCCCGGCTTGGCGGCGCTGATCTGCTTCGTGCGGTTCCGCACGACCCACGTCCGAACGGTGACGCTCTGGGGCACGTCTGCGGCACGCAGCCTCGCCGCGTGGCTTCTCCCCGCCGTGCTCCTGGCCGGCGTGTACGGCTCGGAGCTCCACCGGGACGAAGGCTGGGGGCGCCTCGTCGGGCTCATGACCCTGGGCTTCGTGGCGACCCTGGGCGAGGAACTCGGCTGGCGGGGCTTCCTCCAGGACGCACTGCGACCTCTGCCGCGGGGGCGCCGCTACTTCCTGATCGGCGTGCTCTGGGAGGCGTGGCACTTCACCACCCGCTGGGGGGATGGGGGTGCGCTCGGCGTCGTCGTTCGCGTGGCCTTCGCGGCCCTGGTACTCATCGTGCTCTCGTGGCTGATCGGCGAGCTCGTCGATCGGACGCGCTCCGTCGTCGTCGCCGTCACGATGCACGCGTGGTTCAACCTCGCCCTCGAGGCGTCCTCGGCGCTCCCGGGCTCACCGGTGCGCGCGTGGGGCGCGCTGGGGGCGTCCTGCCTCGCCTGGTGGTGGATCGTCCGGACGTGGCCTCCGGCGCCGCCCCAGGGGCCGGGCGACGGTGATCCCGCATCCACGCCACTGCATGGGTGACGAGGTCGCGGAGCGGCATCAGGCGCGCGATCGCCGAGCCGACACGCGCGAGCCGGACGGCGCCCGTGGCGTCGAAAGACGCGCCGATCCTCGCGAAGTCCCCTTCGTCATGGGCCGGCTCGCTCCAGCGCCGCCACCGGCGCCGGCCGCGGACGAGGCACGGGGCGCTCTGCTTGCGCTCGCGGAGGCCGCCCCAGAGCGCCTCGGCCAGGTGAAGCGACGAGTTCGACCCGTGCCCGACGCCGAGGAGCAGCACCCGCGCGTCGAGCCGGAGGAGCCGCCCCAACGGAGAGCGGGGCCCGAAGGGATGCGACAGCGGATGGCCGTTCGTCACGTACGCGGACCTCGGGCCGACGGCAGCGAACGACGAGGCCGGGTGATCGCTGCGTCGGGCGCGCGGCAGGCGACGGAACGTCTCGGCGATGGCACCCATCGCCCGCGCCGGCGTCAGCTGCCGGTCGAACGGCGGCATCTCGCGTCGGATCGTCGGCCACCACGACCTCGGGACCGGAGGGTGGCGCCAACCGGCCGGATCCGACAGCGCGGACGAGTGCGTGGGGACGGCGACGGTCCCTCGCTTTCCCACGGCGTCGAGGAGCGCCTGGACGACCGCCACGCTTCCCCCGCACACGAAGCCCATGGAGCTGAGGGACGAGTGGACGAGGATCACCGAGCCGCGACGGACCCCGAGGCCCCGGAGCGAGGCGACGAGCGAACGCCGGGTCACGAGGGACGCCGGGCTGGGTTCCGGACGCCGCCGGCTGCGAGCTCGGCTTCGTGGCTCGGCGGAAGACGGACGGGGGACTCTGCTCACGGGAAAGCTCCTCGTGCCGACGTCCGGCGTCGGACGCCGCGTCGCCAGCTGCGAACCCGGATCCTAGGGCCGGTCCGGCAACGAGCTCGTCGATTCCGGGCGAGGACTCGGGCGCCGCCTCGCTCCGAACGCGGCCACGTCCCGGGGCTCCGAGCCCTGCGATGCCTCCCCGAAGCTCGAAGGCCCCCGGACGCCCAGCCGGCGCTGCGTCCATCTCGCAGACAGTCCGGGGCTGCACGGACCCTCGCAGAGATCCGTGGATCGCGCGCGTGTCGCCGACCGGGCGCCCACGAGGGGTCCCCTCCGTCGCCGTGCGTTAACAGGCATCCCCTCCGCGCGTCCTGGACCTTGCCGCCCTCTCCACGTCCCCGAGGCATCCCCATGACCATCGCGCGCACCTGGCCGTTGCTCGGACTCGCCTGGATTGCTCTGTTCGGTCCGCGGCTCGCGTCGGCTGGCGAGCCGGAGGCGCTCACGATCGTCGCGCACGCGGACGTGGACGAGACCGGGATGGTCGGGCTCCACGCAGCGTTGCGAAGCCCCTCCGGCGAGCGGATCCGATTCTGGGTCGCCGATCCGTATCACGGGGGCGACTCCGTCGTGTTCCGACTCACTCGAGACGACGGGGCCTCGTTCGTACCGTGGGCTCCCGCGGCGCCCAGGACGAGCGTTGCAGGGCCGATGGGCTCCGTCCAGTCGGTCGTCGAGACTCGAGAGTGGGGGGGCTCGCGACGGACTCGCCTGTTCCTTCGCGAGGCCCGACCGGAGGATCCTCGCTCTTGGGTCCCGGACCGGCTCCCTCCGGGTCGATACACCGTCCGCTGTATCTACGTGCACCCGTGCGACGCGGTCCCGGTCATGGATGACGCCGGTGTACCCCACTGGACTCCGAGTCCCGGCCTGTTCGCCGGCACGCTCCGAGCGAACCCGGCCACAATCGTGATCCCGGCCTTGCCGGCGATCGTGGTGGAGGCCGACCTTCCCGCTGCGCCTCACCAGGAGCGCTGGCCGCTCACCGTGACCATTCGCAACCGAGGCACCTCGAGCGCCCCCCTCCCCACGGCCGCGGTCGTCGTGGCCGATGGCGCCCCCGATGGAGCCGTCAGCGCAAAGGTGCCGCTCGCGGAGCGCATGCGCTCCGGACCATCGGCCGGCGACGAGCTGCCTCCCGGCGGATCGGCCACCTTCGCCATCGAGCTCGGGGACCTGTTGTTCGACACGCACCGACACAAGCTCCGGCAGGGCACGCTCGGGGACCTGGTCGGCCCGGCTCTCGTCCGCCTCGAGGTGCAGCTCCCCGAGGCCGGGACCCCTCCGGCTACCGCCGCATCCCCTGGGGTCTGGAGACTCGTGTCCCCGCCCCCGCGCGACGGCGGGACCGGCCGCTGATCCACGATCGCCCGAGATCCACGCGCCGCGCGCACGGCTCCGGCGGTCGTCACGTCGCCGTGCAGCTCGTTGCAGCTTCCGGGGGGCGGTGGCACCCCGCCCTTCTCGGGATGCCGACGTCGGCCAGCGCCAGGAGCGTGTGCGGGCTTCCGCATCGGGGGAGGACCGGCGGCTCGTCGACTTCCGCGACGGTCCGTGGCCGCCGGCCACGGACGAGGGCGCGAGTGAGCGCAGCGCCCGAGAGGAGGCGGCGTACCGCGCACTCCGCGTTGTCTTCACCCGCTCTGACGCCGGCGCGGGGGCAGACGACCCCGGCTGGGAAACCGGGGGGCGGCGGGGGCAGGGCCCCGACACGCGGCGCCCTCCGTGCATCCGTGCGCGCCCACCGCCGCTCACGCCGCGTCCGCCTGCGGGGAATGGCCTCCGCGCACCCGCGTTATCCACCCCTGGCGGGTGGCGCGGGCGGTCCGCGCGATCCGGTGGCGCGCCTCGGGCGACGCACCCAGGGCCTGGTTCCCTTTCGATGGGGTCGCTCCGCGCGACACCCGGAGGCATCGAGCATGTTCGCACAGGTTCTGTCTGGAGCGGTCGGGGTGGCGATGACCGCCCTCGTCCTCGCCCCCCTCGCCTCGGCCGACGCCGCCCCGGCGGGGGACGGACCCCGGGCCCTTGCCGAGCGGCTGGCCGCGGAGTCGGCGCCGTCTCAGCGCGCGATCCACGCCGCGGTGGACGAGTATCTGGCCGCCTCCCGGGCCGATGCCACGCTGGTCGGCGGCGCCGGATCGGCGGGCTACGACGGAGGCTTCTGGATCCGGGGCGGCTCGTTCCTCCTCAAGACGAACCTCACGATCCAGACCCGGTTCGAGGCCTTCGACTGGGACGAGCGCGCCGCCGAGGCGGCCCCCGGCGGCGACCTCTCCGGGTTCTCCCTCCCCCGCGTGACGCTCAAGCTCTCGGGCGACGCGACCTGCGACATCCACTATTACGCGGAG